>NZ_JBSFWU010000006.1:0-129043 GCF_053594995.1 Streptomyces sp. NPDC002536 | reverse complement strand
GGTCTCTACCGCGAACGCAACACGGTCGAGCGGGCCATCAACAAGATGAAGGACTGGCGAGGCATCGCCACCCGTTACGACAAAACACCCGAGAGGCGATGGTCAGCAGGGCGGGGTCGAGGTCGATCCCGGTGACCGTGGCCTTGGGGAAGCGCTCCAGCAGCCGCTGCGCGATCGACCCCGTGCCGCAGGCGAGGTCCAGCACCCGGGCCTCGGCGCCGACGCAGGCCTCGACCATGTCGAGCATGACCCGGAACCGCTCCTCGCGGTCGGGCAGGTACCACTCCTGCTGCCGGTCCCAGCTGGTCTGCCAGGCGTTCCAGTCCGGGGCAGTTGCCATGCTCTCGGATGCCATGGTCTCGGACGTCTCGGACATCTTTCAGCTCCGCTCGTCGGATGCGCCGCGGCGACGCGGTCGCACATGCCTACGGGCCGGGCCCCTGCAAAGCGAACACATGTAATACCCTCGAAGCAGGACCGGCCATTACTGATCGATGCCCCGCACCATAGACCTCGCCGCGTAAGGACCACAAGTGGAACTGGCTTATTACTCGGACTACGCCGTGCGGCTGGTCAACACCGAAGAACCCGCACGCGGCACCGACACCCTCACCTCGCTCGACGCCGTCCGCGAGCTCTGCGGATCCAGCACCCAGATGGCCCGGCGGCTCACCGACGGCGACCTGACCCGGCTGCGCGCGGTACGGGTCCGGCTGCGCGCCGTCTTCGAGGCGGCGGACGAGGGCGACGAGGTCCGCGCGGTGGACCTGCTCAACGCGCTGATGATGGAGTTCCCCGTCAGCCCGCAGATCTCCGGCCACGAGCACCGCGACGAGGACGGCCGCCCCAAGTGGCACATGCACATCGCCGACCACGCGGCCAACGCCGGCGCCTCGTACACCGCCACCGCCTGCATGGGCCTGGCCGTCCACCTCACCGAGCTGGGCGTCGACCGGCTCGGCATCTGCCACGCCGCGCCCTGCCGCAACGCCTACCTCGACACCTCCACCAACCGCTCCCGCCGCTACTGCTCGGACCGCTGCGCCACCCGCGCGAACGTGGCCGCCTACCGGGCCCGCAAGCGCCTGGAGAACGCCCGCTCGGAGACCGCCCCCCGCAGCGGCCGCACCGCCGAGACCGCCCAGCGGGCCCAGGCCGCCACCGACCGCTGACCCCGCTCCGGCGGCCGGCGCAGCCGCAGCCGGGCCCGGGCCACCACGAGCTCCTCCGGCACCGCCCCGAACTCCCGGCTGTCGTTCTCCACCAGCGGGTTGTCCCCGGTCACCCACCAGCCGCCCGCGCGCCGCTCCACGGCGCGCTTGACGATCAGCAGGTCCTGCCGGAACGGGTGCCGCAGCACCACCACGTCCCCCGGCCGCACGGCCGCCCCGTACTGCACGAGCAGCTGGTCCCCGGGGTTCAGCGTCGGCACCATCGACGGGTTGTAGACCTCGGCCAGCCCGATCCGCAGCAGCCCGCGACGCTCGCGGTCCAGCTCCTGCCCGCG
This sequence comes from Streptomyces sp. NPDC002536, assembly GCF_053594995.1. Taxonomy (NCBI): domain Bacteria; kingdom Bacillati; phylum Actinomycetota; class Actinomycetes; order Kitasatosporales; family Streptomycetaceae; genus Streptomyces; species Streptomyces sp. NPDC002536. The sequence continues at coordinate 127,536 of NZ_JBSFWU010000006.1, read as the reverse complement.
TTCGTCCAGTCGCACCTGCACCACGGCACCTCCGTCGTCCTCTCCGTCCACGGTCCCAGACTGTCACCGGCCTTTTGACCCAATCCCCCCGGGCCGCCCGGGAAAAGCCTTCCCGCACCGAGTAATCTCGCACCCGAGAAGACGATCACGAGGAAGGACAGCACATGCTTTCCCGCCTGTTCGCCCCCAAGGTGAAGGTCAGCGCCCACTGCGACCTCCCCTGCGGCGTGTACGACCCGGCCCAGGCCCGCATCGAGGCCGAGTCGGTCAAGGCAGTCCAGGAGAAGTACCAGGCCAACGAGGACCCCCACTTCCGCGCCCGCGCCACCATCATCAAGGAGCAGCGCGCGGAGCTGGCCAAGCACCACATCTCGGTGCTCTGGAGCGACTACTTCAAGGCCCCGCACTTCGAGAAGTACCCCCAGCTGCACCAGCTGGTCAACGACACCCTCAAGGCCCTGAGCGCCGCCAAGGCGTCGACGGACCCGAAGACGGGCGAGAAGGCTCTGGAACTCATCGCCGAGATCGACAAGATCTTCTGGGAGACCAAGAAGGCCTGATCTTGGCTTAGGCCGCTTGACCTGCGATTTCTTCGATCGCCTGGTCTGGCTGTCCGCACCCGGTCCGCAAACCGCCGAGCACGGCGTCCATGACGGACCGGGTGCGGTCTTCTTCACCCGGCCACAGGTGCGCGTAGATCCGCAGCGTGATGACGGCGGAGGCGTGGCCGAGGACCAGTTGCACCTGCTTGACGCTCGCCCCGCCCGCGATGAGCGCGGAGGCGAAGAAATGCCGCAGGTCGTGGGTCACCATGTGCGGCAGCTCGACGGGCTTGCGGCCCTCGCGCTCGTCTGCCTCGTTCTCTGCCTTGTGGAGGGCCCGGTGGGCACAGTTCCACTCGGTCTTCCAGCGGCGGTAATTGAGGGGTTCGCCCTCCTGCAATCGCGTCCTCGCCGACCCCGCCTGGACTGCCCTGGCCACAACCCTCGCCCGTGCCGAGACCGCCGGCCACAGCCCCCGGCGCCTCCTGGCCGAGGTCGGCACCCAACGAGACCTCGACAGCGCTGAGCACCCTGCCGAGGCCCTCAACTGGCGCATCACCACTCAGCCGAGCAGGCGCGCACAAGCGGCACGCAGGCGAAGCACCGTCAACGGCATACCGCCCATGTCCACCGTGCCGCCGCGATCTACGACCGCAACGGTGAACACAAGGCCCGACGGCCGCAGGCGAGCGGTCACCCGCCGGTGAGGTGTGCGGCCCGCTGTCGTAGCTGCTCCGCCTCGGCGACGCTCTTGTACCGCTCCAGCCGGACCCGCATGTTCTGGGCGGCATCGAGGACCTTCACGGAGCGGATGCCTTCCGCACAGTCGAGGAATTCGGTCCAGGTGGCCAGGGCTCCGTCGAGGTCGCCTTGGCGGAGGTGGATCTCGCCGAGGTGGCCGAGGACGCTGGCGCGGGACCGACGGCGGTCGAGGCCGTGGATCTCCAGGGCCTGGCGGAGGTGTTCCTCGGCGCCGTCGAGGTCGCCCATCTTGGCGTGGATCATCCCGGCCGTGTAGGCCCACCGGCCGTGGCTGAAGTGCGAGGCCCACGACTCGCCGGGCCCACTCGTCGCGCGTTCGATGGCGGTCTGGGACGTGGTGAGGGAGCGGGTGGCCAGCCGGCGGTCGCCGTCGAGGGCGGCGGCATCGGCGAGCGTGATCTCGTAGTAGGCAACCACCCGCGGGTCGCTGATGTCCTTGGCGTACTCCACGCACTTCTCGGACAGCCGTAGGGCGACCGCGCGGTGCTTGGGGCCGAGGTCCATGGTCTGAACGGCCAGGCCGCGCAAGGCGGTAGCAGCCAGCTCGGGGTCCTTGGCCTCGGCGGCGAGGCGGTAGGCGTGCGCATAGTACTGCTGGGCCCGGCCCTGGTGTTCGGGGTCGTTGCCCTCGTCCTGGGCCATCCAGCCTGCGAGGTGGACGAGCTGGGAGGTGGCGGCGAAGAGCTCTCGGCCCGTGGCCTCGGTGTACTTCCCGTTCAGCCACGGGGCCACGTCGTCGGTGAGATACCGGACGGCCAGGTGACGGGCATGGCCGCCACCGAGCTCGGCGGCGGCGTCGCCGAGGGCCTGGACCATCTGCTTGACGGCGGCTACTTCGCCCTTGCCGACCCGTACGGCTCCGGCCGAGGCCGAGCGGACGCGCCGGGTGATGGCATCGAGGTCGGGCAGCGCGAGCGCGCTGAGAGCGTATCCGCTGGTCGCGGCCAGGAACCTCCGGCGTTGCACGTCTCGCACCCCCAACTGGATGAGTGATCCCACGGTATCTGCGGGTTGCGGGCCGGGGTGATCTGATTCCGCCACTCCGGCCTGGTCTAACCCCAGTTCGAGAAGACGATCGATGTACGGCAGCCAGTACTCCGGCCGCCGCTGGGCTTCCATCCAGCGCCAAGCGGACTTGCGGTCGAGCCCTTTGGGGCCGCGTCCTTCGAGGATGCCCAGTCGGCGGGCCAACTGGGACGGTCCCCAGCCACGTTCCTCGCATGCCATGCGGATGCGTGCGGCCAGTTCCTTGTCACTGAGCGTCAGCGTCCTCACCGTGCCCCTCCTGCCCCGGGCCGGGCCCACACGGGCCCACGCAGGGCCCACGCTGGCCCACATCCTGCCCCCTCCCAACAGGGGGTGACTAGCCGTTCACTGATGTTGCACCCGCAAGGGCGGCCCTTGAGAGGTCGGCCAAGTACGGGTGTAGCAAGGCCCGTTGACGTGCGCCCACATAGGAGTGCACGGGACGGCGATGCAGAGGAAGAGGAGGTGGACACCATGGAGACAACCAAGGCCCCGGCCTACGTCGCGCCGGTGGTTCTGGACGCCGGTTCCGTCGCCAAGGTGACGCTCGGCACCAAGAACTTCGACACCGACGACGACACCCAGTACAAGACGGGCACCGGCAGCGGCAGCTGACCCGGTCCGCGAGGCCGGGTGCGGCCCCCACTCCGCACCCGGCTTTGCCCTTTGCGCAGCCGAACTTCGAGAAGGGGTGTGTGATGCGGTGGAGTGCGGGTTGGGAGGGCGGCCCGGCGGTGTGGCGGCCCCGGGCGGGAAGGCGGGTGCCGGGGCTGGGCGAGGTCTGGACGGCCGGGTGGCCCCAGGCCCAGGTCCGTACGGCCGGCGACGGTGCAGTCGCTCTGGCCGTCGTCGGGGTGTGCGGGGCCAGTGGGAATCAGCTGGAAGGCGCCCTGGGGTTGGTGCGGCATCGGCGGTGGCGGGAGCTGACGCGGTGGCCGGGCTCGTACCTGGTGGCCGCCCGCAGCGGCTCCGTGTTCGCGGTGATCGGTGACCTGTCCGGGCAGCATCCGGTGTTCTACCGGCGCGAGCCGACCGGGACGGTGTGGGCGACGTCGGCCACGGCCCTGGCCCGACTGGACGGGGCACCGGTCGATCCCGTCGCGCTCGCCGCCCATCTGGCCCTCGGCCAGCCCGACGTCCTCGCGGAGAAGAGCCTGTTCCGCAGCGTGCGCCGTGTCCCCTTCGGGCATCTGCTGGAGATCACCCCCGACGGAGCCCGCGTCGTGCGCTACGAGCCCGCCCAGGCCGAGCCGGCGGACCTGCGGGAAGCGGCGCCGGTGGTGCGGGCGGCGCTCGCCGAGGCCGTGGAAGCCCGCTTCGACGGCCGTCCGGTCAGCTCCGATCTGGCGGGCCTGGACTCCACCACGCTCGCCTGCCTGGCCGCCCGCCGCCAGAGCGTGACGGCCGTGACGTTCGCCGACGCTCGTCTGAAGGACGATGACCTCGCCTACGCGGCCCGCACGGCTGCCGCCGTCCCGGGCATCGACCACCACGCGGTCCCCGGTGGGAAGGAGACGGTCTACTACGCGGCCGTGGACGACATCACCGCCCTGCCAGTGACGGACGCCCCGAATGCCTACACGGTCACCGCCACCATCAAGCGGGCCGTCCTCGGCGCCGTCGTGGACCACCAGACGCCGGGGGTGCACTTCACCGGCTCGGCCGGAGACGGGCTGTTGTCCGCGCCGCCGGTCTACATCGCCGATCTGCTGCGGCGCCACCAGCACCGCCGAGCCTGGCAGCACGCCCAGGGGCACGCGCGGCTGCGGAACACTTCCGTGTGGGCCGTCCTAGCCCAGCATCGACCAGCCGCCCGCACCACGCTCGCCGACGAGTGGCGGCGCACGGCCGCCGAGCTCCAGACCGGGCCACGGCCGTGGATGCCACAGAACCGGCGGCCGGCGGCCTGGTCGCCACTACTGGCCACGGCCGACTGGATGACCGGCAACGCCCGCCATCAGCTCGCCGCCGCCCTCACCAACGCGGCCGACCAGCTCACCGAGGCGCCCGCGAGCCTCGCGGCCTGGTCGGAAGAGCAGGACCTCGCCCGCGTCGGGACCGACGTCAACGGCTGGCGGGAGCTGGCCCAGTCCGAGTACGGCATGGAGCTGGCCGCCCCCTACCTCGACAACGAAGTCCGCAGGGCCTGCCTCGCCGTGCCCGCCGAGGTCCGCGGAACCCCCGGCCGGTTCAAGGCCCTGCTCACCGAAGCCTTCACCTGCAGCGGCATCGTGCCCGGCTTCGTACTGAACCGGCGGACCAAGGGCGGCTTCAGCGGCGTCTCCTACGCCGGGCTCGTCGAGCACGCCCCGGTCATCCGCCGCTTGCTCGGCTCCTCCTCCAGGCTCGGCGCCATGGGGCTGATCACCGAGGAACCGGTGGCGGCGATGCTCACGTGGGCGGCGGCCGGGCTCCCACTGGCGAAGGGCGCCCTGCACCTGGCCGTGGCAGCCGAGGTGTGGCTGCGGCAGCTCGAACAGCCCGTGACCTGGTGGGAGGAGAAGTGGCATGTGGCAGCTGCGTGACGGAGCCCACCCGGTGCTGACGGACGAGGGCGGGGCCATCCTCAGCGAACGCACCGGCCGCTGGACCTACCTGACGCCCACTGCGTCCGCGGCGGTGCTGTTCCTGCTGGCCGGCAACGACGAGGACCAGGCCGCCGGGCAGTACGCCGCCGCCTACGGCCTGCCCCGGCAACAGGCCGCCGCCGACGTCCGCGCGGTGTCCGACGAACTCGCCGCGCAGGGCATCGCGGGGACGGCTGTGGCCCGCCGCCGACGGGGGTGGCGGCGGTGACCACCATGGAGTCGTTCTCCACCGCCCGCACCGGACCGTTCCGTGACCGCCTCGCCGCCGCCATCGGACTCGCCCTGGCCCTGGTCCTGTTGGCCCTGCCGTTCCGGCACACCGTCCGAGCCGCCCGGTGGGCCCGACGCGCCGGCCGACGCCCCCTCGGCCGGGAACGGGCCGAGGACCTGGTCGCCGCCGTGCGGCACACCGGCCGCCTGTGGCCCGTCCGGGCCGCCTGCATGGAAACCAGCCTCGGCGCCATGCTCGCCGCCGCTCTCCTCGGCCGCCGCCTCGACTGGTGCCTGGGGGTGCGCTTCTCCCCGCCGCCCACCGAGTACCACGCCTGGGCATCTCTCCCCGACGACGGCCCGGTCGGCGAGTACACCGAGGCCGGATGGCACCACTACGTGGCCCTGACGATCTAAACCCGTCAACCCTCCACGTCAACGCGGCGATTCGCGTGTCCCCCAAACGCAAGCGCCCGTTGAGGAACGCGTCCTGCCCCCACGCCCAAGGAGTCAACTCCCATGACCACCACCGTCGCCCCCGCCGTCGCCCAGGCTGCCGCAAAAGTCCCCGAGCGGCACTACACCCACAACGAGGCGAGGGGCGAGACCATCCACCGCACCAACCCGACCTTCGTCCGCCGGGACTTGTCCTTCCTCGACGTCGAAGCGGGCATGCGCGTCCTGGAGATCGGCACCGGCTCCGGGCTGACCGGCGGCCTGCTCGCCGAACTGGTCGGCCGGACCGGGCACATCGTCTCCCTCGACATCGACCCGTTCCTGACCCGCTGGGCGAACCACATCCACGACGCCCGCGGGATCGGCAACATCCGCTGCCACGCGGTCAACGGCACCGACGGATTCCCCGAGAAGGCGCCGTTCCACCGCCTGGGCGCCTGGTGCACCCCGCCCCGGCTGCCGAAGACGTGGGTGGAACAGGTCAACGACGGCGGCCTGATCGTCGCCACCCTGCCGATCGCCCCCGTGCCGAACCTCGTGGTCGGCGCCACGATCCGCATCACCGACGGCTGCCCCTACGTCGAACAGGTCTTCCCCGGCGCCTACATCGAGACCGCCGGCTCGCCCCGCAGCACCTTCGCCGTCCCGCCCCGCTGGGTGGACTGGGAGAACCGGATCCCCGCCACCTCGTGGATCTCGGTCGCCTGGCGCGACCAGGACGACTGGAAGAACTCCGCCGCCCACGCCACCCTCGACCGGCTCCTCGACCCCGGCCACACCGAGCAGTACCAGGGCGAGACCATCGACTGGTCCAGCCTGCGACTGTGGCTGGCCGCCACCGGGACACGGCTGACCATGACCGAACTGACCGAAGACGTCCCCGCCCTCGGGCACTCCACCCGCCACTCGGTCGCCGTGATCCAGGAAAACGGCACGATCCTCGCCGACTCCGCCGACTCCGGCTCCCTGACCGTCCTGCGCGGCTGGCTCGCCGCCTGGGACGACGCCGGGCGCCCCGGCCTTGACGCTTACACACCCACCCTCGTGCCCGACATGAACGCCGACGTCCCCGGCTGGGACCTCCGCCTCAGCCGATAGCAGCTGGCCAGCCCAGAACACCTTCGGCGGCCGGAGAGAAGACCGCGGGTCGCGCCTCCTCACCGCAGATGAGGAGGCGCGACCCGCATTGTCCGCCACCACAAGCCCGCCTGGCTCACCCACGGGCAACTCACCGGATACAGCGATCGGTTGTCGTACCCCGCGACTCACTCGTCCGCTGGGACCCCGTGGAGTACAAGCGCGTCCACGCCCTCACATACGCCGACCTCGGCGACAGTCTCGCCGCCCAGACCCGCGCCGACGAGGCCGTTTCCGCCTGGAACGAGGCCCTCACGTTGACGGAGGGCATGACCTCGACCGCACCCGCAAGGCGATCACCTCCATCCGATCAGCCCTGGCGGTCTGCCAACGGCGCAAAGTGCCCGGCGCTGCCGAACTCGCCCGTCGCGCCCGAGAGGTGCTCGCCTAACATGCCCACCAACCCGGCCGACGAAGGGATCACCGTGGCTCAGCCGACAACCGATGACCAGCCCGAGGCTCTCAAGCCCGCTTTGGAGTCCATGACCCTGTTGGTCGCCGCCGTCATCGTCCACGACAAGGCCACCAACCACGTCGTCCTCCTCCAGCGCAGTGACCGGGCCAAATTCGCCAAGGGCAAGTGGGACCTCCCCGTCGGCAAGAGCGAGCCCGGCGAGCCGATCACCGAGACGGCCGTCCGGGAGCTGTACGAAGAGACCGGTCTGACCGTGAAACCGGAGGCGCTCAAGGTCGCCCACATCATCCACGGCGCCTGGGGCGTGGAGGCCCCCAACGGCTTCCTCACCGTCGTCTTCGTCGCCTATGAGTGGTCCGGCGAGCCCGAGAACCGCGAACCGCGCAAGCACGCCCAGGTTCGTTGGGTCGATGCCGACACCATCCCCGAGGAGTTCGTGGAGACCACCGCCAGCGCCCTCCACCGCTACCTCAGCGGCGGGCCCCAGGTCTCGCTGGACGGCTGGAAGTAGGCGATTGTGAGGGCACGACGCAGTGACCTCGCCAGGGCGCGTCCGATGGGTCAGCCCTGAGGAAGGTCCCAGGCGGCGCGGGTGACCGTGGGGTAGCAGGGGAAGGTCTTGTCGAGCCCTGCCGTGGTCAGCAGGAGGTGCACCGAGGGGTGTGTGTAGGAGAGCCGGATCCAGCCGCCGCCCTCGTGGAGCTCCGCCCGGGTGGGACAGATGACGGCCAACAGGGCGCAGTCCGCGAAGGTGACTTCCGTGAGGTCGAGGATGACGCGGGGTGGCCGGGCGGCCGAACGCAGGGCCTGGAGGAGTTCGTTCGCCACCGTCGGCATGGTGCGCAGGTCGAGCTCGCCGGAAGCGGTGACCAGTTGGTATGGGGTCTGCTTTTTGCTCCGCTGGAACAGATAGACGTCTGACATGTCGCTGTCGCCCCCTGCGTGGATCGTGCGCTGGATCTGCGATGTCTGCACGCCGGGGGCTGGGGCGTTCGGTCAGCAGGGTGCCACTGCCGCGGGGCGGGCAGGCGGCAGAGTACGCATTCTGCGGTCTCATGACCAAAGCCCTTTGCTACTTGGCATTACCTGTCGATATTTGTCGGGTGATCGTGGAGGAGGAGGTGGCCGAGAGCTGGCGTAGCTCGCTGTCGTCCCTTCCGCTACATTGAGCGCACGGCACCGTGGCCTGTTGCGGGTGCTCGATGAGCCCGACCATCAAAGCGTGAGGGCATGATCAGTGCCGCATGACCGAGATTCTGTGTTGCCTGTACAGCGCGGACCGCGGTGATCTTTCCGCGTGATCGCCGAAACGCCGGACACCGACGGCTCGACGGATTCCATCGCGCTGGGGACAGCGACTCCCCCGAGTCCCTGTGCTCCACCGACGCCATGGTCGCCATTCTCGCCGAGCTACAGCTCGCGCTCAACGAGGGTCCCGAGCCTGGACGCCTGCGCCTCGACGGTGTTGGTGTCCGCCTCGGTCCGCTCAGACCGTCGGCCCCTGCTGCTGCGTGCCGTCGCTGAGCTCGCGGTGGCCGCGGCCTTCCGTTTCCCGCTGGGCCTCGGAACCGCCCGGATCTGCACCCTGACCGTGGTGCGTTCACGCCCCGGCCCGCTGTCCCCCTGAGCAGATGGATGATGCACTTGCCCTGGCCCCCGCGCTCACCAGGCTGTTCCTCGACGGTTCCAACGATCCTGCGGCCCCGCTGCCGGTCAAAGCGCCGGGCACATGGCAGCGGGCAGGCCAGCGTCCAGCTGTCCGTGCCGCCGGCAACGGCGCTGCTGCACCTGCGGGTGACCGCCTTCAGCCACAACGAGTCGCTCACCGAACCGGCCCGGGCCGTCGTCTCCCGCCGACTGCGGTTCGACGACCCTTCCGACAGGACAACAGCGCCCGATGAGAGCAAGGATTGAGGAGAATGTCCCGCCAACAACAGGTAACTGAAGTATTCGTAGAGCTGGCAGATACCTTGGTCGACGACTTCGACGTCATCGAGTTCCTCCAGAGACTGTCCGCCCGGTGCGTGACCCTTCTGGATGTCTCGGCTGCCGGGATCCTGCTCGCGGACCCTCACGACAGGCTGCAGATCGTCGCAGCGTCCGACGAGAACACCAGGCTGCTGGAGCTGTTCGCCCTCCAGCACGACCAGGGCCCCTGCGTGGAGTGCTACGCCCGGGGCACCGCCCGGCTCGACATCGATCTGGCCGGTCCGTCCATGCTGGAGCAATGGCCCCAGTTCACGCACCGGGCACGGGAGGCCGGCTTTGCCTCCGCCCATGCCCTCCCGCTGCGGCTGCGGCAGCACGTGGTGGGAGCACTGAACCTGTTCCACACCGGATCCTCGATGCTGGGCAGCGAGAACTCCGCCCTGGCCCAGGCACTGGCGGACATCGCCACCATCGGCATCCTGCAACAGCGCACCCTGGAGCAGTCCCAGACCGAACGGAGCCAACTGCAGGCGGCCCTCACCAGTCGCGTCGTCATCGAGCAGGCCAAGGGTGTCATAGCCGAGCGCTGGGGCACTTCCCCCGACCGGGCCTTCACCTCGATCCGCTCCTACGCTCGCGCCCATCAGTTGCAAATCTCCGAACTCGCCCGCCGGATCGTCACCGGAGAGGTACCCGGCCTGCTCATGCCCGCCAACGGCTGACACGACGGCAGCAAGGGCCGGTTCACCGCCACGCCCGCACAAAGAGCGTGCCGGGGCGTGGGGCAGTACCGCGGCCGCCACAGCCACCGGCCAGTTGTACGTCAGCAGATGTCCCGCGGGGACGGACCGCCTCGAAGCGGCCCTCCAGGCCGGCGAGGGTGCACTGCAACCGGATCCGGCAGCGCCCGGGCCAGAGAGCCGGTGGATGCTGCTGCCGAGCAGGGGTCTCCTGTCAGGGTTTTCTGCCGGGGAGTTGAGGGTTGCCGGATATGTACGGCAACCCGGCTGCACCGGCTGGAGACAGGGCTCGCAGACCGGGTTGCCGGATCGCGCCTGCTGATGCACTGTGCTTCGTAACAGTGTCCGTACAAGCTGAAAGGGTCGGCCGCCGCCGGGAGGAGAACCGATGGCTGACGGCGGCCGGGCACCGGGGGGCGGGGCTCCTTTCCCCGCGCCCCGGCACGATCCGCCCTTCCTGGAAGACGCCGGCGCCACGCGGGAGACACCTGCCGAGCGCTCGGGGAGGGCGGAGCCGGAGCCGCATGTGCGCTGCCGGGCGCGGCTCCGACCGTCCTGGGAGGTATGGCCTCGGGGTCTGGGAGAGCCGGGCCGGACAGCTGGCTGCCTGGTCCTGCGGTGGAGGCTAGAGCGCTCCGGCACAGCGGGCAAGCACTGGGCCGGATTTCGCCCTGCGGACGGTGCCGATTGAGACAACACGTAGGAGCTGGTGCCGCTTGCCGCTCCGTTCTGCCATGGCGTTGATGAGATACGTGGTGAGACCGCCGAATATGACGACAGAGATCGTCACGAGCTGCTCGCCGACCCCCGCTTAGGGCGTGTCCGATGGGTCAGCACACAGTCCGCAGGACACCCGCTTGCGACCGTCGGACACCATCGCCAGCAATCACGAAAAGACCAGGTCAGCGACCTGCAACGGAGATCGCTACAGGTCGCCGCCCCGCCCCGTTACTGGGAGACCAAGAAGGCCTGACACCTTCGCGGTGGCCTTGATTCCGCCCCCGGTGCGCTCCGGCCACCGGGGGCTGTTTCACGCCCGCGCGAGGCGCCTGACAAAAGTCACTCCCAACCGTGGACGGCCCACACTGCCCCCGCCCCCGCTCCGGCCGCGAAGCTTGACGCATCCGCAGGGCGGGATGCGCAGCACCACGAGACGGGGGACTCCGACCATGCTCCAGACCACGACCACCACCGAGGCCACCACCGAAACCACCGGCGAGGCCACCACCGCGGCCGCCGCCCCGCAGCCGGTGCCCGTCGACGAGGCCGCCGCGCAGCGCCGTGCTCTGCTGCAGAGCCTCAAGCCGCTGCTCGTGGACGCCGGTATCCCGATGGCCGCGTACTACGTGCTCACCCGGGGCTGCGGCATGAACACGATGGCCGCGCTCGCCTGGAGCGGTGTCGTTCCGCTCGCCCGCACCGTCTGGGGCATCGTCAAGGAGCGGAAGCTGAACGCGCTCGCCGCGGTGATGCTCGTCCTCAACGTGGCCGGGGTGCTGCTCAGCATGGTCGCCGGTGACGTCCGGCTGATGCTCGCCAAGGACAGTGCCGGAACGGGGGTGTTCGGGCTCGTGGTGTTCGCGGCCGCCTGCGCCGGGCGGCCGTTGATGAGTGCGGGGCTCAAGCCGTTCGCCACGAAGGGGTCGGCGGCCAAGGAGGCCGCCTGGGAGCGGCTGTCGGAGCAGTCCGCCCGGTTCCGCCGCCTGGAGCGGAGGTTCTCGGCGATCTGGGGCGGTGCGCTGCTGATCGAGGCCGTCGCGCGGGTCGTCGGCGCGTACACCCTGTCCCCCGACGTGATGGCCTGGCTGGGCAACGTGATCTTCGGGGTCGCCTTCGTCGCGGCGATGGTCGTCGGGGGCGGGGCGGCCGCCGACCCGATGGAGAAGATGGTGCAGCAGGAGGCCGAGGCCGCGGCCTGACGGCCTGACGGCCCCGCAGGATTGGTCTGGACAAAGCGTCCCACAGCGCCGGATAGTGAACCGCACCAAGATCATCACTTGTCCGGCAGCTCCCGAGGGATACATGTTCGCCGCGTTCGAGTTCCTTTTCCCCGCCATACCCGGCCTCATGGCGGCCGGCTCGGTCGCCGGCATCGCCGGGGTGGTCCGGAGGCAACGCCGCCTCCGCGCCGCCTGGAACAGCGGCATCGGGATCGAGGCCCGCTGCGTGCGGTCGTACATCGTCAACACCACGACGATGCGCGGCAACCGGCCCGTCTCGTCGAGCAGCCACCACAAACACGTCTACGAGTTCACCGACGGGGACGGGCAGCGACGGCGCTTCGAGGAGGCGGGGCCGGCAACGGTCTTCGAGGGCGACACGGTCGTCGTCCGGCATCCGCCCGGGCGGCCCGACCGGGCCACGGCCCTCCCGCCCGGTGACCCCGGGACCAGGGCCCGGGCCCGCGTGCGGATCGGGTTCCTCTGCTTCTTCGCCCTGCTGTCCGTCACGGTCGCGACGCTCTTCTTCACCATCGGCCACGAGATGGCCAAGTCCGACGACAAGGGCCGGGCGCCGCAGCCCGCCCCGCTCCCCTCCGGCCCGCCGCCCGGATACCGCCTGCCCGAGGGCTTCCCCACCGGGATGCCGGACGGCTTCCCCACCGACTTCCCCGCACCCCGTCCGTGACCCGCCCCGGCGCCGCACCCCGCCCGACTTCTCCCGGTTGCCTAGACTGGTGACTTCCCGGGCGCACGACCGGCGCCCGAGCGCGGGGACGGGAGAGGGACTGTGACGGCAGGCGTCGGGAACTTCGAAAGCATCGAAGGGTCCTTCGGCGACCCGTACGGCCCGTACGACCCGGACCGGACCGTCGGCCTCTCCGACCCGGCCGATCCCCCGGCCGATCCCCCGGCGGACCTGCTGGCCGAGGCCGCTGCCGCCTTCGGACTGCTCGCCTCCTCCGCCCGGCTGCACCTGGTCTGGGCCCTGGCCCAGGGCGAGAGCGACGTCAGCGGACTGGCCGAGCGGGTCGGCGGCGCACTGCCCGCGATCAGCCAGCACCTGGCCAAGCTCAAGCTGGGCGGCCTGGTGCGGTCCCGGCGCGAAGGACGCCGGGTGGTCTACCTGGTGGACGACCCCCATGTCGTGGCCATGGTCCGGCTCATGCTGAAGCAACTGGCCTCCCGCGAGCCGGAGACCGGCACCGCCTCCCTGTCCGGACGCCTTCGTGGCCTGGGCGCCTGAGGCTTCGCGTACGGCCGCGGGGGGCGGTGGTACGAACCTGGAGGTCCTGCGCGCGCTGGAGAGCGGGCCGCGCGGGCTGGTCGAGACGGAGGCGGAGGAACGGCTCCTGCGGCACGGGGAGAACGTCTTCCCCGGCCGCCGCCCGGAGCCCCTGCCGCTGCGCTTCGCGCACAGCCTGCGCGATCCCTTCACCGCCGTCCTCGTCTGCCTCGGCCTGGTCTCGGCCGTCCTGTCGAGCTGGGCCACGGCCTGCGTCATCGTCGTACTGGTGGTGGTCAGCTGCGTGCTGCGCGCGATAGGCGAGCACCGCGCCGACCGCTCGGCGGCCGGCCTGCGCGAGCTCGTCGCCACCACGGCCACCGTCCGCCGCCGGGCGACGGAGACCTCACCGCCGCTGGCCCGCGAGGTCCCGGTCGACCAGCTGGTCCCCGGCGACCTGGTGCTCCTCTCCCCCGGCGACCTGGTCCCGGCCGACCTGCGGCTGCTGCGCACGACGGGCCTGACCGTCCACGAGGCCGCCCTGACCGGCGAGTCGACGCCGGTCGACAAGAGCGCCCCAGGGAACGTGGGCGCCCCGGACGACCGCCGGCACCTGTGCTTCCAGGGCAGCAGCGTCGTCTCCGGCAGCGCCAGCGGCGTCGTCGTCGCCACCGGCCGCGACACCCTGCTCTCCGGCGCCCTGGCCGGCCCGTCGTGGCGGGCGCACACCCCCCGCGGGCCCTTCGACCGGTCCGTGAACGGGATCGCCTGGACCCTCATCCGGTTCATGCTGCTCACCGCCCCGCTCGTGCTGATCGCGAGCGCGCTGCTGCGCGGGCGCGGGCTGGAGACGCTGCCGTTCGCCGTCGCGGTGGCGGTCGGGCTCACGCCGGAGATGCTGCCCGTCATCGTCACGTCCGCGCTGGCGCGCGGCGCGGCGCTGCTCGCGCGGGACAGCGAGGTGATCGTCAGGCGGCTGCCGGCCCTGCACGACCTCGGCGCGGTCGACGTGCTGTGCGTGGACAAGACCGGCACCCTCACCCAGGACCGCCCGGTCGTCGAGTGCTCCGTGGACGCCGACGGCGAGCCCGAACCGGCCGTGCTGCGCTGGTCCGCGGTCAACGCCCTGTGGACCCTGCACCTGGCCGAAGTGCCCGTCCCCGACGCCCTGGACGAGGCGCTCCTGGACGCCGACGAGGAGGCGGGCGCGGCGTGCACGGGGGCGTTCGACGACTACGACGGCGTCGCCTCGCTGCCCTGCGGGCCGGGCCGCCGCGTCTCCACCGCCGTCGTCGGGCTGCCCGGCGACTCCCGGTTCGCCCTCGCGAACACCCACACCCTGGTGGTCAAGGGCGCCCCCGAGGACGTCCTGGACCGCTGCACCCTCGACGACGCGGAGCGGGAACGGCTGGCCGGCCGCGCCGCCGCCCTGGCCGCCGACGGGCTGCGGGTGCTGGCCGTCGCCGTCGCCGGACGTCCCGCCCGCCCCGGCCCGTACACCCACGCCGACGAGCACGGCCTGACGTTCACGGGCTTCGTGGGACTGCGCGACGCCCTCGCCCCCACCGCGGCCGAGGCCATCGCCGAGCTCGCGCGCGGCGGCGTCGCCGTCAAGCTCCTCACGGGCGACCACCCGGGCACCGCCGCCCGGGTCTGCCGCGAACTGGGCGGCGACCCCGGCGTGCCCGTCACCGCCGACCGCATCGACGCCCTCGCCGACGAGGCGGAGCTGACGGAACTCGCCGCCGGGACGACCGTCTTCGCGCGCTGCACCCCCGAGCACAAGGCCCGGGTCGTGCAGGCGCTGCGCGCAGGCGGGCACACCGTCGGGTTCCTGGGCGACGGGGTCAACGACCTGGCCGCGCTGCACGCCGCCGACGTGGGGATCTGCCCGCGCGACGGGGTCGACGTGGCGCGCGAGGCCGCCGACGTCGTGCTCGCCTCGAAGGACCTCACCGCCCTGGACCGGGCCATCGTCGCCGGGCGGCGCAGCACCTCCAACATCGCCGCCTATCTGCGGATCACCCTGTCGTCGAACGTCGGCAACGTCATCGCGATGCTGGTGGCCGGGCTGATGCTGCCGTTCCTGCCGATGCTCCCGGCGCAGGTGCTGGTGCAGAACCTGTGCTTCGACGCGGCCCAGCTGGCCCTCGCCTTCGACCGCCCCGACCCCGGCGCCCACAACCGTCCCGTGGTGCTGCGCCCGCGCGCGCTGCTGCGCTTCGTCACGGGCTTCGGCCTGCTGAACGCGGCCGCCGACCTGGCCACCTTCGGGGTGCTGCTGCTGGCCGTGCACTCGCTGGGCGAGGACGGCCAGGAGGCGTTCCACGCCGGGTGGTTCACCGAGAACCTGCTGACGCAGGCGATGGTGATGCTGCTCCTGCGGTCCGGGCGGCAGCTGGCGGAGGGCGACACCCCCGGCCCGATCCGGTGGGCGACGGCCGGCCTGGCGGTGGTGGGCCTGCTGCTGCCGCTGTCCCCGGTGGGGCCGCTGCTGGGGATGGCGGTGCTGCCGGCGATGTACTACGCGCTGCTGGCGGTGGTGCTGGCGCTGTACGCGGTCGGCCTCGCGGCGGCGCGGGCGCGGTTCGACCGCTGAGCCACAGCGCCCCGTAAGGGGCGCGGGGCTCCTTTTGATATGCGGCTCCGCCGCGTGGGCGCGACCAGCCACCGCCGGCCTGCAGCCGACGCACCACCCCAGGGGTCCGGGGCGAAGCCCCGAGAACCTCGACTGCGGGAGCGTCGTGGCTGATCGCGCAGTTCCCCGCGCCCCTTACGCGGCGCACGAAACGCGGGACGGGTTACCAGTCCCCGCCCCCGAAGTCGCCCCCGCCTCCGAAGTCGCCGCCGCCGTCGCCCCAGCCGCCTCCGCCGAAGTCGCTGGAGTTGAAGTCCGAGCCGGAGAAGTCCCCGCCGTCGGTGCCGCCGTCGTACGACGGACCGGCCGCCCAGGCGGACGGTCCGCTCAGCATGCTGCCCAGCACCGTGCCCGCGAGCAGCCCCGGCAGCATGCCGCCGCCGAAGTAGCCGCCGGCCCAGGGCCCGTACGCGGGCCCGGCGTTCCAGTAGGGCTGGGGACCGTGCTCGGTCTGGACGGTGCGGGACATCGGCTCCTGTCCGTCGGCCACCCGGGCCGCGTCCGCCGCGCAGGCGGGCACGGTGCGCATCGCACCGCCCGGCGGGGCCCAGGCCACGTCCTGGACGGACGGCCCGTGCCGCGGGTCGAAGAAGCAGGGCATCCGGCGCTCGGGCAGCGGGGCCCCGGTGCGGCGGGCGGCGAGGGTGGCCAGGGCGAAGCGGCCCTTGTCGAGGGAGTCGGTGACGCCCGTGACCTCCTGCGGCCTGGTGGCCGCGGCGATCCGCGTCTTGGCCTCCTCGTAGGCGTCGAGGGCCTGCTCGTAGTCGTGGCGCATCTCGTCGGTGGCGCCGGGCTCGGACGGCTTGAAGTCCAGCCGGTCGAGCTCCTCGCCGAAGGCGGTGATGTCCTCGTCGACGACGACGCGCAGCGCCTGCAGCTCGGCGCGCTCGCGCTCCTCGCGCCGCTTCTTGTTGCGCCGGTAGAGCGCGTAGCCGCCGGCGCCGCCGGCCACCAGAACGCCGCCGATCACCAGCAGCCCGGTGGTGGCGGCGTCGCCGGAGCCGCCCCAGGAGTCGGGGGCGTGGCCCTTGGCCTGCTTGTCGGCCTGGTCGACGAAGTTGTTGAGCACGGTCTTGGCGTCGCCGCCCTCCGCCCTGACGGCGTCGACCAGGTTGCGGGCGGAGCCGGGCGACATCACCTTGCGGTCCGCGGCGGCGTTGAACTTGTCGCCGAGGTGGACGGCGTAGACGCCGCTGATGCCGACGAGGCTGCGCAGGTTCTTCAGGATGGTCTGCTCGGGGAACTCGGGCGCGTTGGGCAGCACCGCGACGAACACCGGCTTGCCCGCGTCCTCGATCTTCTTCGCGAGGTCCTTGGCGTCAGCGTCGGAGAGCTGCGAGCTCGCCCTCGGGTCGACGTAGACCGGGCTCTTCTTCAGCCCTTCGGCCACGGCCTTCAGGCCGGTGGCCGTTCCGGTGTCGGCGTGCGCGGCAGGAGCGTACGACGCCGCGCCTGCCAACGCGAACAGGGCGATGGCCAGGGCCGCCAGCGGCCTTGCCAGCACCCGGGGAGTGGCGGACATGGCGTTGCTCCTCCAGGAAGGGCTCATGAGGATCATGGCTTTACTCTTCGCTCACCAACAAAACGGGCCGAACGGTCATGAGGTTCCTCACCCGTAGGAGAGGTTGGCGCAGGGGTCGTCGTCGGCCGAGCGGGCCTTGTCCGCGACCTCCGAGGACACCGCGTCCGGAGTGGAGACCGAGGCCGACGGGCTCGGGCCGGAGCCGCCTGCGGGGGCGTCCGCGTAGTCCTTGCCGAGGGTGACCGAGATCCCGCTCGCGGAGGCTCCCCGGACGTACGAGCCGGGGAAGAGCTTCGCGAGGGTCTTGGCGTGGTCCGCCTCGCCGGGTCCGAACTCGATCACGGTGGTGGCCTCGCCGCGCAGCCGGGAGTTCGCGGTGCCGGTGACGGTGTAGCCGTGCTCCTGGAGCAGTCCGGTGGCGCGGGCGCCGAGGCCGGCGACCGTGGTGCCGTTGGCTATGGAGACCTTGACGCCGGCCCCGTTGACGGCCTCCGAGGAGGATGCCGAGGGCGAGGGCTCGGACCCGTGGCCGTCCTTGCCGGCAGCGTCCTTGCCGTCGATGGTCCGGTCGGCCCTGAGGGAGGCCCACAGGGCGTTCGCGTCGGGCTGCTTCACGTCGACGCGGGCGCCGTCGTACTGCCAGGGCATGGTGACGAACTTGATGTTGTGCAGGTCGATGTTCTTCATCGCCATCGCGAAGGAGATCATCTTGTCGGCGCTGCCGAGCCCGGGGTCGACGGTCATCGACTTGGTGGCGGCGTCGGCCAGGGGCAGCAGGGTGGTGGGGTTCAGGCCCTGCGACTTGACCTTCTTGATCATGGAGGAGACGAAGGCCTGCTGACGCTGGATGCGCCCGATGTCGGAGCCGTCGCCTATGCCGTGGCGCACGCGGACGTAGTCCAGCGCCTTCTGCCCGGAGACCTTCTGCGGCCCCTTGGGGAAGATCAGGTCTCCGCGCGAGCCGAGGTTGGGGTTGAGGTCGCCCTCGTAGAGGTCCTTGGGGACGCAGACCTCGACGCCGCCCACGGCGGAGGTCATCGAGGAGAAGCCCGAGAAGTCGACCACGACGGTGTGGTCCACGCGCAGCCCGGTCAGCTGCTCGACGGTGTTCTGGGTGCAGGCGGGGTTGCCCTTGGGGGTGTCGCCCACGGAGAAGGCCGAGTTGAACATCGCGTGGTGCTCCCCGGACGTCCAGCTGCCGCTCGGGAGCTTGCAGGGCGGGACGTCGACGAGGGTGTCCCTGGGTATGGAGATGCCGATCGCGTGCTTCCCGTCACCGTAGACGTGCAGGATGAACGCGGTGTCCGAGCGGCCCACGTCGCCCGTGCCGCCGCCCAGCTTGGCGTTGCCGCCCGCGCGCGAGTCCGAACCGATCACCAGGACGTTCTGCCCGGCGGCATTGGCCGGGGGGCGGTTCTTGGAGAGGCCGTCGGCGCCGAAGGTGTTGATGTTGCCGTCGAACTTCAGGTACAGCCAGCCCGCACCGGCGGTCAGCAGCACCAGGAAGGCCACGGCGACAATGGTGACCCCCCGCATTTTTCCGCGCTTCGCGGGCTTCCCCGGGGGCGTTCCCTCGGGGCGCTTGCCCCGCTTGCCACTCATATGCGCGCCTCGTTCCAGTCCCCCGCCGACCGTTTGTTCACGGCCGGTTAGACGATTGGCCATGGGCTTTGGTTGTCCATTTGCGCAATCTAGCAAGTATGGTGGGGAAAGCTGTTATGGCATCCGAGCCGGAGCAAGCGGAAAGAGAGGTGGGCGGCCATGCTGCGCAACGCCCTGGAACCCTGGCACCTCCTGGTGGTCGTGCTCGTGGTTGTCGTCCTGTTCGGGTCGAAGAAGCTGCCCGACACCGCCCGTGCGCTGGGCAAGTCCATGCGCATCCTCAAGAGCGAGGCCAAGGCGATGAAGGACGAGGGCAGCACCGCACCTGCGAACACGGGCGCCGCGAGCGACACCGCCGCCGCCCCGGTGTCCGGCATCGTGCACCCCTCCACCCCCGCCTCCCCCAACGGAAGCACCGCCGACAGCGCTCGGTGAGCCGACCCCTCGGGGACATCGGCCCGTGGTGAGCCTCCTGGAGGCCGGGAACACCTCCCGGCCCGCGCCGGGAGGCTGCGCACCGCGGGCTTTTGTGCATGCCCGGGCACAGCCGGGGCAGCAGCGCCGATGACCGGCCGATGATCGGATCACGACAGTAGTTCCCGCGCAACATTGGCGGATCACGCACCGGGAACCGGAAGGAAAGCGTCGAGACTGGTCACCCGCATCACTCGCGCGCGCAGGAGGAACCGCCATGTCCGGGTCTCGTGTACTGGCCATGGGCCACTACCAGCCGTCCCGGGTGCTCACCAACGACGAGCTGGCCACCCTGGTCGACACCAGCGACGAGTGGATCAGTTCCCGGGTGGGCATCCGTACGCGGCGCATCGCCGCGCCCGACGAGTCGGTCGCCTCGATGGCCGCCCAGGCCGCCGCCAAGGCCCTCGCCAACAGCGGGCTCGCGCCGGAGGACGTCGACCTCGTCCTCGTCGCCACGTGCACCGCCGTCGACCGCAGCCCCAACACGGCGGCGCGGGTCGCCGCCGCACTGGGCCTCACCGCCCCCGCGGTGCTGGACGTCAACGTCGTCTGCGCCGGCTTCACCCACGCCCTCGCCCAGGCCGACCACGCGATCCGCGCCGGAGCGGCGACGAACGCGCTGGTCGTGGGCGTGGAGAAGTTCAGCGACGTGACCGACTGGACGGACCGCACCACGTGCGTCCTGGTCGGCGACGGCGCCGGGGCCGCCGTGGTCACCGCCTCCCCCGAACCCGGCATCGGCCCGGTGGTGTGGGGCTCGGTCCCCGAGATGGGCCACGCGGTGCGCATCGAGGGCGCCCCGTCCCGCTTCGCCCAGGAGGGCCAGTCCGTCTACCGCTGGGCCACCACGACCCTCCCGCCGATCGCCCGCAGCGCGTGCGAACGAGCCGGGGTGCGGCCGGAGGAGCTGGCGGCGGTGGTCCTGCACCAGGCGAACCTGCGCATCATCGAGCCGGTGGCCCGCCGGATCGGCGCGGTGAACGCCATTGTCGCCACGGACGTGACGGAGTCCGGCAACACGTCGGCGGCGAGCATCCCGCTGGCCCTGTCGAAGCTGGTGGCCTCCGGCCGGGTGGAGCCCGGCGCCCCGGTCCTGCTGTTCGGGTTCGGCGGAAACCTGTCGTACGCGGGGATGGTCGTGCAGTGCCCGTGACCGCCTACGGCTGTTCCCGCAGGTAGAGCGCGCCGCACGAGTGACAGATGGGGACGTTCGGCGTCCCCCAGTCGTCCGCGGAGCGGACTTCGGCGGCCGATTCCAGCTCGCGCCCGCACATCGCGGTCGACGCCTCCTGCCGCACCACGTGCCAGACCTTGACCTCGGCCAGCGGGTCCGCTGCCGCGCGGCCGTCGACGTACTCGGCCCGGAGTTCGTGCTCCATGACCCCACCATGCGGTACCCCTGGCGGGGGCGCCACCGATGGGGCGCTCAGAACACCGACCAGCCCGTCAGCGTCGTGAAGTGGTCCAGCGCAGCGACACCGGCCACCGAGTTGCCCCGGGCGTCCAGGCCCGGGCTCCACACGCACAGCGTGCAGCGGCCCGGTATCACCGCCACGATGCCCCCGCCCACGCCGCTCTTGCCGGGCAGGCCCACCCGGTAGGCGAAGTCGCCGGCCGCGTCGTAGGTGCCGCACGTCAGCATCACGGCGTTGATCTGCTTCGCCTCGCGGCGCGGCAGCAGCCGCGAGCCGTCGGCGCGCAGGCCGTGCCGGGCCAGGAAGCTGCCCGCGCGGGCCAGGTCGGCGCAGCTCATCCGGATCGAGCACTGCCAGAAGTAGTGCTCCAGGACCGTCGGCACGGGGTTGTCGAGGTTGCCGTAGCTGGCCATGAAGTGGGCCAGCGCCGCATTGCGGTCGCCGTGCTCGGTCTCGGACTCGGCCACCACCGGGTCGAAGGAGACGTCCGGGTTGCCGCTCTCGGCGCGCAGGAACTCCAGCATCGTGGTGCTCGCGTCGCCGGTCAGCGTCTGCAGCCGGTCGGTGACGACGAGCGCGCCGGCGTTGATGAACGGGTTGCGCGGGATCCCGTTCTCGTACTCCAGCTGCACCAGGGAGTTGAACGGGTTGCCGGACGGCTCGGTGCCGACGCGCTCCCAGATCTTCTCGCCGCCCTCGGCGAGCACCAGCGCGAGACTGAACGCCTTGGAGATGGACTGGACGGAGAACGGCCGTTCCCAGTCCCCCACGCCGTACACGCCGCCGTCGACGTCGGCGACGGCCATGCCGAAGTGATTGATGTCCACCTCGGCGAGCGCCGGGATGTAGTCGGCGACCTGCCCCCGGCCGACCAGCGGCCGCGCGAAGGCGGCAACCTCTTCGAGTACGGCCTGGTAGTCCACGTGGTGCGCTTCCTGTCTCTCCTTGCTGGCCGGGCCAGCGTACAAAATGGGTGACGTGACCAGCGACAATCCCCCCGGCGCGGCCGGGCTCGCCACCCTCCGTCCCGTGCTGCCGTCGCCGCTCGCCGAAGTGACGGACGAGCGGTTCGCCCGGCGCGGGCTGCGTCTGCTGCTCAAACGGGACGACCTGATACACCCGGACCTTCCGGGCAACAAGTGGCGCAAGCTGGAGCCGAATCTCGACGCCGCCGTGGCGGCCGGGCGGCGCACCCTGCTCACTTTCGGCGGCGCCTACTCCAACCATCTGCGGGCGACGGCCGCCGCCGGCCGGCTGCTCGGCTTCGCCACGGTGGGCGTCGTACGGGGCGAGGAACTGGCGGACCGGCCGCTCAATCCGTCGCTCGCGCAGTGCGCGGCGGACGGGATGGAGTTGCGGTTCGTCGACCGGGGAACGTACCGGCGCAAGGCCGAGCCGGAGGTGCTGGCGCGGCTGGCCCCCGAAGGGGCGTTCGTCGTCCCGGAGGGCGGCAGCAACGCGGCCGCTGCGCAGGGCTGCACCGCGCTGGGGCGTGAGTTGCGCGGGGTGGCGGATGTGGTGGGGGTGGCGTGCGGGACGGGCGGCACGCTCGCCGGACTGGCGGGTGGCCTGGCGGCCGGCCAGCGGGCGATCGGGTTCCCGGTACTGAAGGGCGGGTTCCTCGGCCCGGAGGTGGAACGCCTCCAGCGGGAGGCGTTCGGGGGACGGCGCGGCGACTGGCAGTTGGACGAGCGCTTCCACTTCGGCGGCTACGCGAAGAGCTCTGCCGAGCTGGAGGAGTTCGCGGAGGACTTCGCGGCGCGGCACAGGGTGCGGCTGGAGCGGGTGTACGTGACGAAGATGCTGTTCGGCCTGACGGCCTTGGCGGAGGAGGGGGCGTTCACGCCCGGAAGCACGGTGGCTGCTGTCATCACGGGGGCCCCGTAACGGGCGCCCCGTCAGGGGCGCGGGGCTGTTTCGATATGCGGCTCCGCCGCGTGGGCGCGATCAGCCACGACGCACCCGCAGATGCCCTGCCGCCCGAGGCGGTGCGTCAACTGCAGGCCGTCTTCGGCTGGTCGCGCAGTTCCCCGCGCCCCTTAAGGGCGCAGTCACCCTCATTCCTCCCGATAAGCGGCCGCCTCCTCCAGATCCAGCCTGCGCAGCAGCACCCGCAGCATCTCGTCATCGATCCGCCGCTCGTCCCGCAGCCGCACGAACACCTGGCGCTCCGCGCCGATGACCTCGCGGGTCAGGCGGCGGTACGCGTCGTCCGCCGTCTCGCCCGTCCGTTCGTCGACGACGCCCAGCCGCTCCCACACCGCGTTGCGGCGGCGTTCCAGGACCGCGCGCAGGCGGTCCGCCAGCGGCGACGGCAGGGCGTTGCGCTCGTCCGCGAGGAGTTCCGCCAGCCGCCGCTCCGCCGCCGTGGACGCCTCGCTCTGCGCCTGGGCCTCGACCAGCGTCAGCTCCTCCGGCTCGGGGCGCCGCAGCCGCAGCCGGCGGATCAGCGGCGGCAGCGACAGGCCCTGCACCACCAGGGTGCCGATCACCGTCGTGAACGCCAGGAACTGGATCAGGTTCCGCGCCGGGAACGGCGCGCCGCTGTGCGTGGCGACGGGGATCGAGAAGGCGATGGCCAGGGACACGACGCCGCGCATACCGGCCCAGCCGATGACGAACACCCCGCGGACGTCCGTGTCGGGCTCGCGCTCGCGGATCCGCGGGAACAGCGCCCGCGGGACGAAGGCCGCGGGGTAGACCCACACGAAGCGCGTCGCGACCACGACCGCGAACACCACCACCGCGTACCAGGCCGCGGGCCCCATCCCGTACGTCCCCAGCCCCCGCAGCACGACGGGGAGTTGGAGCCCGATGAGGGCGAAGACGGCCGACTCCAGGACGAAGGCGACCATCCGCCACACGGCCTCCTCCTGCAGCCGGGTCGCGAAGTCGACCTGCCAGGACCGGTGTCCGAGGTAGAGGCCGACGACGACCACGGCGAGCACGCCGGACGCCCCGACCTCCTCGGCGGCGCCGTAGGCGACGAACGGGATGAGGAGCGAGAGGGTGTTCTGCAGCAGCGGCTCGCGCAGCCGCTTGCGCAGCCAGTGCAGCGGCACCATGAGGACGAGGCCGACGCCGATGCCGCCGACCGAGGCGACCGCGAACTCCCGGGCGCCCTCGGCCCAGGTGGCGCCCGCGCCGACCGCGGCGGCGAGGGCCACGCGGTAGGCGGTGATGGCCGTCGCGTCGTTGACCAGCGACTCGCCCTGCAGGATCGTCGTGAGCCGCGACGGCAGCCCCAGGCGGCGCGCGATGGCCGTCGCGGCCACCGCGTCCGGCGGGGCGACGACGGCGGCCAGCACGAGCGCCGCCGCGGCGGGCAGCCCGGGCACGACGAGGAACGCCACATAGCCGACGACGAGCGTCGCGAAGAGCACGTACCCGACCGAGAGCAGGGCGACCGGCCGCCAGTTGGCCCGCAGGTCGAGGTACGAGCTGTCGAGCGCGGCGGTGTGCAGCAACGGCGGCAGCACCAGGGGCAGCACGATGTCCGGGTCGAGCGTGTAGTCCGGCACGCCGGGCACGTACGAGGCCACCAGCCCGGCGGCGACGAGCAGCAGGGGCGCGGGCACGGGGGTGCGGCGGGCGGCGCCCGCGACGGCGGTGCTGCCGGCGACCAGCAACAGCAGCGGCATGACATTCATGTGTCCGGTCATCCCTCGGAGTCTGCGAGCGTGCGAACTACCCTGGCAATCATGATCGAGTGCACGCATGTCGATGCGCTGCCGCGCCCCGAGCCGGAGCCGGCGAGTGCCACCTGCCCGGAGTGCGAGAGAGTCGGCAGCCACCCCGTACAGCTGCGGATGTGCCTGGTGTGCGGCCATGTCGGCTGCTGCGACTCCTCGCCGTACCGGCACGCCACCGGGCACTTCGAGGAGACCGGCCACGCGGTGATGCGCAGTCACGAACCGGGACAGAGCTGGCGCTGGTGCTTCGTGGACCGGCACCTCGTCTGAGCGCCCGCACCGGGGCGGGCGCCGCACGCACGCCCCCGCGCGTGCCCCCGGCGGGGGCGCCGGTTTCCGGGGCCCTGTCGGCGGGGCCCGCTAGCATGCACACATGATCCGACCTGCGACGCCCGGCGACGTGCCCGCCGTCCACGCGATGATCCGCGAACTCGCCGCGTACGAACGGGCGCTGGAGGCGGCGAAGGCGACCGAGGAGCAGCTGCACGAGGCGCTCTTCGGGGAGCACCCGGCGGCCTTCGCCCTGATAGCGGAGAGTGACGAATCGACGCCCGAGGACGGCCGCGCGGAGCGCGAAACGGTCGGCTTCGCCCTCTGGTTCCGCAACTTCTCCACCTGGACGGGCACGCACGGTGTCTACCTCGAGGATCTCTACGTCCGGCCGCACGCGCGCCGCGCGGGCCACGGCAGGGCGCTCCTCGCGGCGCTCGCGAAGATCTGCACGGACCGCGGCTACGAGCGTTTCGAATGGTCAGTGCTGGACTGGAACGAGCCCTCGATCGCCTTCTACAAGTCCCTCGGCGCCGAGCCCATGAGCGAGTGGACGGTGCACCGGATGTCGGGAGAGCCGCTCCAGGCTCTTGCGGCGCTCGCGCAGAGTGACGAAAATCCCAACAGGGCGATTTCTCTTTCGATTTGAGACCGCACGACCCTAGCCACTGTGCGTACTCATGGGCTTACCATGAGTGACAGTCGCGGGGCTGCGGCGCGGACCCGCAGATCGCGATAGCGTCTCAGCCGGACCATGTGCCGCACCGGCCCGTTTCTCCCCCGTCCTCCACCGGCCGGGGGCCGCGCGGGACCGGGCCCCGTTACAGCTCAAGAAGCTTGTGCCACCTTGGAGGTGAGGGTGTCCCCCATCGCAGGCGAGCCTGGGACGACCCAGGACTTCGTGGAAGTCCGGCTGCCCGCTGCGGGTGCCTACCTGTCGGTGCTGCGGACGGCGACAGCCGGCCTCGCGGCCCGTCTGGACTTCACCCTCGACGAGATCGAGGACTTGCGCATCGCCGTCGACGAGGCCTGCGCGATCCTGCTCCAGCAGGCCGTTCCGGGCTCCGTCCTCAGCTGCGTCTTCCGCCTCGTCGGGGACGCGCTCCGGGTGACCGTCTCGGCACCCACCACCGACGGCCGCGCGCCCGAGCGCGACACCTTCGCCTGGACGGTGCTCTCCGCCCTGGCCGGCGAGGTCGACTCCACCGTCGCGGAGGACCGCACGGTCAGCATCAGCCTGCACAAGAAGCGCGGCGCCGGCCCCGGGCAGCCGTGACGGAAGAGGGGGCTCCGTGAGTACTGCGTCACCGCGGGGAGTGCGTACCCCGGCCATCCCGCAACAGCCTGCCCGGCCGCTGCCGGTCCAGGCGGGCGACCCGTCAGAGCGGGCGGACCACATGGATCATGTCCAGCACCAGCAGCAGCACGGCGATCCGCACGATCGCAGCGGTGCCCGGGCCCTGTTCGTCGAGCTGCGCGCGCTGCCCGAGGGCTCGCCGGAGCGGGCCGAGCTGCGCAATCACCTGGTGCGGATGCACCTGCCCCTGGTGGAGCACCTGGCCCGGCGGTTCCGCAATCGCGGCGAGCCGCTGGACGACCTCACCCAGGTCGCCACGATCGGTCTGATCAAGTCCGTGGACCGGTTCGACCCGGAGCGCGGGGTGGAGTTCTCCACGTACGCGACGCCCACGGTCGTCGGCGAGATCAAGCGGCACTTCCGCGACAAGGGCTGGGCGGTGCGGGTGCCGCGCCGGCTCCAGGAGCTGCGGCTGGCCCTGACCACGGCCACCGCCGAGCTCTCCCAGCGGCACGGCCGCGCGCCCACGGTGCACGAGCTGGCCCAGCACCTGAGCATCTCCGAGGAGGAGGTGCTGGAGGGCCTGGAGTCCGCCAACGCCTACAGCACGCTCTCGCTGGACGTGCCGGACACGGACGACGAGTCCCCGGCCGTGGCGGACACCCTCGGCGCGGAGGACGAGGCGCTGGAGGGCGTCGAGTACCGGGAGTCCCTCAAGCCGCTGCTGGAGGACCTGCCGCCGCGGGAGAAGAAGATCCTGCTGCTGCGCTTCTTCGGCAACATGACCCAGTCGCAGATCGCCCAGGAGGTCGGCATCTCCCAGATGCACGTCTCCCGCCTGCTGGCCCGCACCCTGGCCCAGCTGAGGGATCGCTTGCTGATCGAGGAATGAGCCGAGCCCCGTAAGGGGCGCGGGGAACTGCGCGAGCAACCCCCACCGGCCCGCAGCCGACGCACCGCCTCGGGCAGCAGGTCATCTGCGGGTGCATCGTGGCTGGTCGCGCAGTTCCCCGCGCCCCTTACGGGGCGCGCCGGACACGTCCTAAGCGTCCCGAGGCCCGATGCCCAATGCTTCGGTGGCGGTCGGGTTGACCAGCAACACCAACGTCGTCACGGCGACGAGCGCAACCGCGACCCCGGCCGCGATCAACGCCCCGCCCGCATTGGCCAGCGTCCACGCGACCGGCAGCGCCATGATCTGCGTCGCCAGCGACGGCCCCCGGCTCCAGCGCCGCCGCAGCCACAGCCCGCGCGCCGCGACCAGCGGCAGCGCGGCGAGGGCGAGCACGGTCAGCCCGCCCATCTCCGCCTGGCGGGGGCTGTCCGGCCGTCCCAGCAGGCCCATGACCAGCAGGTAGATCCCACCGGCGACGAGCACGGCACCCTCGGCGCCGGACAGCACGGCGGCCGCCGTCAGCCGGCGCGGCCGGGGCCCGGCGGGGGCCGGAGGCGTGTTCCCCGCCTGGGTCGTACGGGCGGATTTCGGGGCGGACTGCTTGCTGCTCACCCCAGCAGGGTAGCTGTAGGCCTGCTCGTAAAAGGCCGACCTGGGACCGTTCATGTACCGGCAGGTAGGTAGGCTGGCGCGCATGCGTGCGCTTCTCGTGGTCAACCCTTCGGCCACCACCACCAGTGCCCGTACCCGTGATGTCCTGGCGCACGCCCTGGCAAGCGATCTCAAACTGGAGGTCGCCACCACCGAGTACCGCGGGCACGCCCGCGACCTCGCACGGGCCGCGGTCGAGAGCGGGAACACGGAGCTGGTGGTCGCGCTCGGCGGCGACGGCACGGTCAACGAGGTGGTCAACGGCCTGCTGCACGCGGGCCCCGCCCCCGAGCAGCTGCCCCGGCTGGCGGTGGTGCCCGGCGGGTCCACCAATGTCTTCGCCCGCGCCCTGGGCCTGCCCAACGACGTCGTGGAGGCGACGGGCGCCCTGCTGGACGCGCTGCGCGAGGGCCGTGAGCGCACGGTCGGCCTCGGCCTGGCGGCGGGCACTCCGGGCACCGAGGACGAGGGGGTCCCGGAGCGCTGGTTCACCTTCTGCGCGGGCTTCGGCTTCGACGCGGGGGTCGTGGGCCGGGTGGAGCAACAGCGCGAGCGCGGCAAGCGTTCGACCCACTCCCTGTACGTGCGACAGGTGGCCCGTCAGTTCTTCGGCGAGCACCACCGGCGACACGGCACGATCACCCTCGAACGACCTGGCGAGGAGCCACTCCGCAATCTCGTCATGTCGATAATCTGCAACACGGCCCCGTGGACCTATCTGGGCAACCGCCCGGTCTACGCGCTGCCGGACGCGTCCTTCGACACCGCCCTTGACGTGCTCGGATTCACCAAGCTGAGCACGCTGACGGCCGGCCGCCACGGCACCCAGCTGCTCACCTCCACCCCCGAGCGCGGGCCTCGCGGCAAACACGCTGTGTCACTGCATGACCAGGACTCGTTCACCTTGCATTCGCAGGTTCCCCTCCCGTTCCAGATGGACGGCGACCACCTCGGACTGCGCACCAGCGTGACGTTCACAGGCGTTCGCCGTGCACTGCGTGTGATTGTGTGAGTGCCAGGGCCTAAAGTCCTTCCACTCGAACGTTTAGACTGGGCTGCACCCCCTGGAAGTACGGCTGTGACCTAGCCGACACCGAGGAATCAAAAAAAACTTTCCGGAAGGGGTTGTATCCGTCGCCGAGGTTTGCGAGTCTCTTCATGGCGATCGGGACAGCCCTCCATCAAGGCTTCCTCTGAGAGCCCGAACCCCCTCCTTTTACCTCCTGGACCACACCAGTCTTGCGACTGGCAGTCGGCCCTTCCCTTGCGGGGGGATTCGTGAAAGCGTTCACATTCACAAGCCACGTAGCCGTAACACGAGGAGATGGAGCAGCCATGGACTGGCGTCACAACGCCGTTTGCCGCGAGGAAGACCCCGAGCTGTTCTTCCCCATCGGCAACACCGGTCCTGCGCTGCTGCAGATCGAGGAAGCCAAGGCCGTCTGCCGCCGCTGCCCCGTCATGGAGCAGTGCCTGCAGTGGGCGCTCGAGTCCGGCCAGGACTCCGGCGTCTGGGGTGGCCTCAGCGAGGACGAGCGTCGCGCGATGAAGCGCCGCGCTGCCCGCAACCGGGCGCGCAACGCGACCGCCTGACCCCCTACTGTCTAACGACGGCCCTCGGCCCCCGAGCCGCAGCGCGCAGTACCCCCGGAGCTCCCCTGGCATCCGGGCGTGCACCAGCACAGTGAAGCTTTGAGCCCCGGACCTGAACTTCAGGTCCGGGGCTCAGTGCTGTGTGCCGCGCGGATCGGGGCTTCGCGGATCAGGGCTTCTCGGCGCGCACCGGGATGTCGAGGGTGACACGCGTTCCCTGCCCGGAAGCGGGCAGCATGTCGAAGGTTCCGCCCAACTCCCCCTCGACCAGGGTGCGTACGATCTGCAGGCCCAGGTTGCTGGCCTGCTGCGGGTCGAAGCCCTCGGGCAGCCCGCGCCCGTCGTCCTGGACCGAGATCAGCAGCCGGGAGTCGCTGCGGGTGCCGCCGCGCACCGCGGTGACCTCGACGGTTCCCGACTCGCCCGGACCGAAGCCGTGTTCCAGGGCGTTCTGCAGCAGTTCGGTCAGCACCATCGACAGCGGAGTCGCGACCTCGGCGTCGAGCACCCCGAAACGGCCGGTGCGCCGGGTGCGGACGCGCCCCGGGGAGATCTCCGCGACCATGGCCAGGACCCGGTCCGCGATCTCGTCGAACTCCACGCGCTCGTCAAGGTTCTGCGACAGCGTCTCGTGCACGATCGCAATCGAACCGACACGGCGGACGGCCTCCTCCAGCGCCTCGCGGCCCTCCGCCGAGGAGATCCGGCGGGCCTGCAGCCGCAACAGCGCCGCCACGGTCTGGAGGTTGTTCTTCACCCGGTGGTGGATCTCCCGGATGGTGGCGTCCTTGGTGATCAACTCGCGCTCGCGCCGACGCAGTTCGGTGATGTCGCGCAGCAGTACGAGTGAACCGATGTGCGTGCCCTTGGGCTTGAGGGGGATGGCCCGCAGGTGGATCACCCCGTCGTTGGCCTCGACCTCGAACTCGCGCGGCGCCCAGCCGCTGGCGAGCTTGGCCAGGCCCTCGTCGACCGGGGTGCGCGAGGGTGCCAACTGAGCGGTGGTCTCGCCCAGATGATGCCCGACGAGATCGGCGGCCAGGCCGAGGTGATGATAGGCGGACAGCGCGTTGGGGCTGGCGTACTGGACGATGCCCTCGGCATCGAGCCTGATCAGCCCGTCGCCGGCGCGCGGCGAGGCGTCCATGTCGACCTGCTGCCCCGGGAAGGGGAAGGTGCCGTTCGCGATCATCTGGGCGAGGTCGGAGGCGCTCTGGAGGTAGGTGAGCTCCAGCCGGCTGGGGGTGCGCACGGTCAGCAGGTTGGTGTTCCGGGCGATCACGCCGAGGACCCGCCCCTCGCGGCGGACCGGGATGGACTCCACCCGGACCGGCACCTCCTCGCGCCACTCCGGGTCGCCCTCGCGCACGATGCGGCCCTCGTCGAGGGCGGCGTCCAGCATCGGCCGGCGGCCGCGCGGCACCAGGTGGCCGACCATGTCGTTCTGGTAGGAGGTCGGTCCGGTGTTGGGCCGCATCTGGGCGACGGACACGTAGCGGGTGCCGTCCAGGGTGGGAATCCACAGGACGAGATCCGCGAAGGACAGGTCGGAGAGCAGCTGCCACTCCGAGACCAGCAGGTGGAGCCACTCGAGGTCCGAGTCGTCGAGCGCGGTGTGCTGGCGTACGAGATCGTTCATGGAGGGCACGGCTCGAGCCTACCCGGGCGTCCACCGTGCGCAGGCCGCCGGAAGTTCGCGGAGAAGTCGTCCGCCGGTCATGGACACCGTCGAATGGTCTAGTCCACAATGAAAAGGTAAAGAGCCCGCCCCTCCCGCACAGGGGGCGGAGCGACAGGCTGCGGCGCCGGCCGGGTCGAGGGTCCCGGCCGGGCGCCGCGGCCACCAGGCGGCTCATGTCCGTTCTGCTACATTGAGAATTGGTCTATACCACCCTCTTCAGATCGGCAGGCCCAGCGTGGAAGTTGTCATCGTTCCGGACGCCCAGGCAGGCGGCGAGATCATCGCCGAGGCCATGGCCGCCCTGCTGCGCCGCAAGCCCGACGCCCTGCTCGGCGTGGCCACCGGCTCGACGCCGCTGCCGATCTACGAGGCGCTGGCGGCCAAGGTCCGTGCCGGTGCCGTGGACGCCTCGCGCGCCCGCATCTGCCAGCTCGACGAGTACGTCGGGCTGCCGGCCGACCACCCCGAGTCCTACCGCTCCACCGTGCTGCGCCAGGTCGTCGAGCCGCTCGGCCTGACCGAGGCCTCGTTCATGGGCCCCGACGGCACCGCCGAGGACGTCCAGGCCGCCTGCGAGGCATACGACCGCGCGCTGTCCGGGGCGGGCGGCGTGGACCTGCAGCTGCTCGGCATCGGCACCGACGGCCACATCGGCTTCAACGAGCCGTGCTCCTCGCTCGCTTCGCGCACCCGCATCAAGACGCTGACGGAGCAGACGCGCGTCGACAACGCGCGCTTCTTCGACGGCGACATCGACCAAGTGCCGCACCACGTCATCACCCAGGGCATCGGCACCATCCTGGAGGCCCGCCACCTGGTCCTGCTCGCCACGGGCGAGGGCAAGGCGGACGCCGTCGCCCAGACCGTCGAGGGCCCGGTCGCGGCCGTGGTCCCGGCGTCGGCGCTGCAGCTGCATCCGCACGCGACGGTTGTCGTGGACGAGGCCGCCGCGTCCAAGCTGAAGCTGGCGGACTACTTCCGCCACACGTACACCAACAAGCCGACCTGGCAGGGGCTTTAATTACCGCGCCCCGTCAGGGGCGCGGGGAACTGCGCGACAAGCCCCCGCCGGCCCGCAGTCGACGCACTACCCCAGGGGTCCGGGGCGCAGCCCCGAGAACCTCGACTGCGGGCGCGTCGTGGCTGATCGCGCAGTTCCCCGCGCCCCTGACGGGGCGCCTGGTACGGGCACATCGAGGCTCGTCGCGCCCACGCGGCGGAGCCGCTGGGGGTACCTCCCAGCGGTAGCTGGGGGAGTCACAGCCCCGCGCCCCTTACGGGCGCACCAACGCCTCCGCCGCAGCGGTCCCGCACACGCGTGCCGCGCCATGGGTGGCCACGTGCAGCGAACCCGCCGGAGGTGCCTGGTTGAGGCCCATTTCGACGACTGCCGTGTCCGGGCGGGCCGTCAGCAGGGCGCGCAGCGCAGCCGCCATCCACGGGTGGCGGTGCGCGTCCCGGACGACGGCCACCACGCGGCGGTCCCCGGCAGCCGCCAGAACCGCGGCCGCGGCCGCCCCGGGGCCGTACGTGTCCGTCGTCGTACCCGGCAGCAGCCGGGCCAGTTCGGCGCCCACGCCCCACGGCGTCTCGTCGCCCACCGCGATGTTCGCCACCGGCGCGAACGCCGCGACGTACGCGGCCCCGTCCAGCGGCTTCCAGCCCGGCGCAGCCGTGACCCGCAGGGCCCGGCGGGCGGCTTCAAGTCCCACCTCCGGCGCCGGGGTGACGGCCGCTCCGAGCGGAGTCACCAGCGCCCGTACCCGTGCCGCCGCGTCGGCGAGCCGCTCCTCCGCCAGTTCCCCGCCCCGCACCGCGTCGACGAGCGCGTCGCGCAGCCGCAGCACGGTGTCCTCGTCGGCCAGCCCGCCCCCGACGCAGATCGCGTCGGCGCCGGCGGCGATGGCCATGACGCTGCCGCGCTCGATGCCGTAGGCGGCGGCGACGGCCTGCATCTCCATGCCGTCCGTGACGATCAGACCGTCGAAGCCGAGGCCGCCGTCCGCGACGGACCCCCGCAGCAGGCCGTGCAGTGCGGCCGGACTGAGCGTGGCCGGCAGGCGCGGGTCGAGCGCGGGCAGCAGGATGTGCGCGCTCATGACCGCCTTGGTGCCGGCGGCCACGGCGGCCCGGAACGGGACGAGTTCGCGGGTGTGGAGCGTGCCGAGGTCCGCGTCGATGCGCGGCATGTCGTGGTGGGAGTCGACGGCGGTGTCGCCGTGTCCGGGGAAGTGCTTGGTGCACGCGGCGACCCCGGCGGACTGCAGGCCCTCGACGTAGGCCGCGGTGTGCCGGGCGACCAGCTGCGGGTCGGCGCCGAAGGACCGTACGCCGATGACCGGGTTGTCGGGGTCGGAGTTGACGTCCGCGGAGGGCGCCCAGTTGAGGTTGACGCCGCAGGCGGCGAGCCGGCGGCCGAGTTCGCGGGCGACGGCCCGGGTGAGCCCGGTGTCGTCGACGGCGCCGAGGGCGAGGTTGCCGGGGAAGGAGGAGCCGGTGCGGACTTCGAGGCGGGTGACGTCGCCGCCCTCCTCGTCGATGGCGACGAGGACGTCCTCGTACTCGGCCCGCAATTGTGCGGTGAGCGCCGCGAGTTGTTCCGGCGAGGTGATGTTGCGCCCGAACAGTCCGACGGAGGCGAGGCCTTCGCCGAGCCGGCGCAGCAGCCAGGCGGGGGCGGTGGTGCCCGTGAAGCCGGGCTGGAGGACGGTGAGGGCGTCGCGCGTGAGCGTGTCCATGGATGCAGTGCTAACCCTTCACTGCGCCGGAGGTGAGGCCTCCGACCGCCTTGCGCTGGAGGATGACGAACAGGACGAGGATGGGGACGGCGAAGAGCGAGGAGGCGGCCATGGTGGCACCCCAGTCGTCGCCGAACGTGCTGCGGAAGCCGGTGAGCCAGACCGGCAGCGTCTGGGAGCCGGGGTCCTTGTTGAGGATCAGGACCATGGGGAACTCGTTCCAGACGGTGATGAAACCGAAGAGCGAGGTGGCCATCAGGCCGGGGGCCAGCAGCGGGAAGATCACCCGCACGAACGCCTGCGTACGCGTGCAGCCGTCCACCATGGCGGACTCCTCCAGCTCCTTGGGCACGGCGGCAACATAGCCGCGCAGCGTCAGGACGGTGAAGGGCAGCACCATGACCGTGTAGATGGCGGTGAGCGGCACCAGGCTGTTCAGCATCTCCGCGTCGCGCACGATCATGTAGTAGGCGATGACCATGACCTCCCAGGGGGCCATCTGGGCCATCATCATCACCAGGATGAAGCTCTTGCGCCCCTTGAAGCGCATGCGCGCGACGGCGAAGGACGCCAGCAGCGCGATGACGAGCGAGAGCCCGACGGCGATCAGGGTGACGGTGAAGGAGTTGCCGACGAACGTCCAGAAGCCGTCGGCGTGCACGGCCTTGGTGAAGTGGTCGAGCGTGGGGGCCTTCGGGAACCAGACGGGGGTGTCGCTGACGATGTCCTTGTTGGCCTTGAAGGCCGTGGCGAACATCCAGTAGACGGGGAACGCGAAGACGACGAAGAGGACGGCCGCCGTCGCCCCGGGCCATACGCGGCCGAGCAGGGATCGCCTCACAGTTCGTCCTCCTCTTGCTTGAGCACGATGCGCAGGTAGTACGCGGTCAGGGCGAGCAGGATCACGATGGTGAGGATGGAGATCGCGGCGCCCATGCCGAAGTGCTGGTTGCCCATGCCCTCGACGAAGGCGTAGACCGGCAGGGTCTCGGTGAGCCGGTCGGGGCCGCCCTCGTTGATCGCGAAGACCTGGGTGAACGCCTTGAAGACCCAGATGACTTCGAGGAAGGTCGTCGCGAGGAAGAAGGGCCTGAGGAAGGGGAAGGTCACCGAGGTGAACGTCGTCCAGGTGCCCGCGCCGTCCAGCGAGGCGGCCTCGTAGAGCTCCTTGGGGATCGTGGTCGTCGCCGCGTAGAGGTTGATCGCCACGAAGGGGATGGACTGCCAGACGATCAGGACGGTGATCACGAAGAAGGTGGAGAGCTGTCCGCTGGTCCAGTTGTACCCGTGCATGGAGTGCCAGCCGAGCCGGTCCAGCACGTAGTTGACGACGCCGAAGCGCTGGTCGAAGAGCCACTGGAAGACGGTGGTGGCGGCGACGACCGGCATGGCCCAGGCGAGGACGAGGCCGAGCGAGAGCAGCAGCCGCATCTTCTTGCCGAGCCGGGCGAGCAGCAGTCCGATGAGGCAGCCGAGCAGCATGATGAGGGCGACGTTGGCCGCGGTGAAGGCGACGGACCGGCCGGTGACGTGCCAGAACTCGGAACTGCCCAGCGTCTTGGTGTAGTTCTCGCCGCCGTTCCACTCGGTGACGTGCCGGATCAGCTGGCGCGGGTTGAGGTTCTGGAACGACAGGATGCCGTTCTTCACCAGGGTCCAGCCGAGCAGCAGGACGATGACGGCGGCCGCGGGGAGAATCAGCAGGTAGGGAACGGCCGTTGCGGCTCTCCGGGCCGACGTGCCGGGTGGCGGGGCGCCGCCTTTCCTCGCCTCTTCCGTCTGAGCTGACATCGTCGTCCGCCTTCTCCCCTGTAGAACTGTGGTGCGTCGTACCGGGGTTGTGCAGCGGATACTGCACAACCCCGTCGGATCACTGCTTCTGGCTGAGGCGCTTGTTCATGTCGCCCTCGACCTGCTTGGCGGCCTCGTCCGCGGACTTTCCTTCGAGGACGGCCGTCATATAGGCCTTGACCGGGTTCGGCGCGTTCTCCACCGCGGCCCATTCGGGGATCAGCGGGGTGGTGCCGCCGCCCTTGGCGGCGGGCGCCGCGGCCTCGGCGGCCGGGTTGCCCTTGACGCTGGAGAGCAGGGAGTCCTTGTTGGGGATCGAGCCGACTTCCTTGGACAGCGCGGCCTCGTTCTTGTCGGACAGCGCGATCTTCAGGAATTCCTTGGCGAGTTCCTTCTTCTTGCTGCCCTCGGCGACGGCGAGGTTGGAGCCGCCGAGGAAGACGCCCTCGGGCTTGTCGGCCGTCTCACCGGGAATGGTGAAGTAGCCGATCTCCTTCTCGATCTCCGGGTTCGCCTTGATGGCGGTGGCCGCCTCCCAGCCCATGCCGATGAAGGCGCCTGTCCTGCCCTTGGCGAAGACGTCGGCCTGCTGCGGGTTGGCCTCGTCCTTGTCCTTGGGGGCCTTGCTGAAGGCCTGGTACTGCTTGTAGATGTCCATGGCCTTGGCGACCTTGGGGTCGCCGAGGTTGGAGACGTACTTGTTGCCGTCCTTCTTCACCAGGTCCGCGCCGGTGCCGATGGTCAGGCCGTCGAAGAAGTACCAGTTCTGGCCGGGCAGATAGAGCGGCTCGGCGTCGCCCTTCTTCTGAATGGCGTCGAGGTCCTTGAAGAATTCGGCGCGGGTCTTCGGCGTGTCCGTGATGCCGGCGTCGGCCCAGATCTTCTTGTTGTAGATGACGACGCGGCTGGCGGCGTACCAGGGCGCGGCGTACTGCTTGCCCTCGAAGACGGACGGTTTGTTGAGGGAGTCCGTCCAGTCGGCGCCGATCTCCTTCTTCAGGTCGCCGAGGTCCGCGATGCCGCCCGTCTGGGCGTAGAAGGAGGTCTGGGTGTTGCCCACTTCGACGACGTCCGGCGGGGCGGACTCGGACAGAGCAGTGGTGAGCTTCTGCTGGATGCCGTTCCACTTCTGGACCTGTATGTCCAGCTTGGCGCCCGTCTTCTGTTCGAATTCGGCCTGTACGGACTTGGTCCAGCCCGGCGGATTCGAGCCATCCATGAACCACACGGTCAGACTCTTGGCCCGGGAACCGTTTCCACCCGAATCCTTGTCACTGTCGCTGGACCCACAGGCAGCAACACTCACCAACATTGCCGCGACTCCCGTCGCCGCTATGAGCCCTCGCCTCACGGCACTCTCCTCAGGGACCGAATGTGGTCTTTAATGGTTTAGACCAGTGCCCGCAGCTTGGCCTAGACCTTTTGGGGTGTCAAGGGTGTATAAGAGTCGCTGTCGGCTCCGTTACCGGACCGACACCTGAGGCCGGCCCGGCCGTCTCCGGGCCCCTCGGGCTCTGCCCGTGCCACCATGTGACCGCGATAAACGGAGGAGCCGGTGACGGCAGCAGGAACGGACTCGGGAAGGCACGCCATGGCAACCGAGGGTGGTACGGCGGACAGCGGCAGCGCCGCGAGCAGCGCGCGGACGGCCCGTGTTCCCAAGTACTACCGCCTCAAACGTCACTTGCTGGAGATGACCGAAACCCTGCCCCCGGGCACCCCCGTGCCCCCGGAGCGCACCCTCGCCGCCGAGTTCGACACCTCCCGCACCACCGTGCGGCAGGCCCTGCAGGAACTGGTCGTCGAAGGACGACTGGAGCGTATCCAGGGCAAGGGGACATTCGTCGCGAAGCCCAAGGTCTCGCAGGCGCTGCAACTGACCTCCTACACGGAGGACATGCGGGCCCAGGGCCTGGAGCCGACCTCGCAGCTCCTCGACATCGGCTACGTCACCGCGGACGACCGGCTGGCGGGGCTGCTGGACATCGCGCCGGGCGGCCGCGTCCTGCGCATCGAACGTCTGCGGCTGGCGAGCGGTGAGCCGATGGCCATCGAGACGACCCACCTCTCGGCGAAGCGGTTCCCGGCGCTGCGCCGGAGCCTGGTGAAGTACACGTCGCTCTACACCGCCCTGGCGGAGGTCTACGACGTGCATTTGGCGGAGGCGGAGGAGACCATCGAGACGTCCCTGGCGACCCCCCGCGAGGCGGGCCTGCTGGGCACGGACGTGGGCCTGCCGATGCTGATGCTCTCCCGGCACTCCCTCGACGCGGAGGGCCGTCCGGTGGAGTGGGTGCGGTCGGTGTACCGGGGGGACCGCTACAAGTTCGTGGCGCGGCTGCAGCGGCCGACGGAGTAGGGGGGCCGCACCCAGGACCGCGCGACCGCACCGGGACGGCTCGGCACCCCCGTGGCCGAGCCGCCCTGATGGGGCATCACACCTGCCGGACGCGCCGGTTCAGGGGTGCATGGTGGCGCCCTTGAGCACCTTGTCCACGCCGTTGCGCGGCCCGTGGAGGGCGATGCCGACGAGATCGAGCTGATCCTTGCCCACGGCGCGCACCGCGGCGCGGTTGTCGCGGTCGTTGTTGGTCGTGAACAGGTCCGAGGTGAAGACGGACAGCGGGATCCCGCGGCCCAGGGCGCGGCCGTGCGCCGTCGTCAGGAGCTCCTTCGAGCCTTCGAAGACGAGCACGGGCTGCCGGAACATCGACAGGTACTCCGTGCCGTCGGCGTCCCCGTAGGGCTCGCCGATCACTTCGGGGAGCGCGGTGCCGATACCGCTGACCAGGAAGGCCGTGACGTTCAGGCGCTGCCAGGTGTGCAGGTCGTCGCGCAGCAGGACAGCGATCTTGGTGTCGAAGCGGACAGGGGCGTTCTCGGTTTCCATGCACCGGATTGTGACCCGGTACAACGACCCTGGTCTTGTACGATCTTTGCGTGGTTGCCCGCCCCGATCTCACGGCGTGGCGGCCGGCCGTGGCCGGGGTCGCCGAAGTCCTCCACGCGCACTTCACCGACCACGTCTACCCCATGCACGCGCACGACACGTGGACGCTCCTGATCGTCGACGACGGCATGGTCCGTTACGACCTGGACCGTCACGAGCACGGCGCGCTGAGCGACTTGGTCACCCTGCTCCCCCCGCACGTGCCGCACAACGGCTGCCCGGTGACCCCGCACGGGTTCCGCAAGCGGGTGCTGTACCTGGATGCGGACGTGCTGGGCGTGGAACACATCGGCCGGGCCGTGGACGGACCCGCCCTGGACGACCCGCTGTTACGGCGGCGCATCCACCAACTGCACACCGTGCTCGCCGAACCCGGCGAGGACCTGGAGGCGGAGTCCCGCCTCGCCCTCATCTGCGAACGCCTCCTGCGGCACCTGGGCCGCCGCGTCCCCCCGGCCCCGCCCCGCCCGGACCGGAGCGGCCTCGCCCACCGGCTGCGCGACCTCCTGGACGAGCGCGTCCCCGAGGGCCTGTCCCTCCAGGAGGCGGCCGGCCTGCTGCACGCCCATCCCGCCCATCTCGTCCGGGCGTTCAGCCGCGAGTTCGGCATCGCCCCCCACCAGTACCTGACCGCCTGCCGCGTGGACCGCGCCCGGCGCCTCCTGCTGGAGGGCCGGCCCGCGCCCGCGGTGGCCGCGAGCACGGGCTTCTGCGACCAGTCGCACCTGGCAAGGAACTTCAAGCGGATCGTGGGCGTCGGCCCGGGGTGGTACGCCCGCACGGTCCGCGGACCCCGATGAGCACGATCTGCGCAGCGCGGCGTTTATGCGGCCATTACCATCACCCCCGTACCAAGTGTCCCGTCTCGTCACACACAGAGGTTGCTCGCATGAAGCTGTCCCGAATAGCGACGGTCGCGGCCGCCGTCTCCCTCGCCCCTGCCGTCTTCCTCGCCACGCCGGCGCTCGCCGACGACGGCAACACCGTGGATTCGTCGACCCAGACGGTCACCGAGCCGAAGAAGGAGACGACCGACGCGACCACGCAGACCGAGCAGGAGGCCAAGGCCGTCCTGACGGCGCACTTCCCCCAGAAGTTCGTGACCGGGTCCAAGGACTGGACGGAGTTCTCGGTCGACATCGACAACTCCAAGGGCGATGCCGTAGAGCAGTTCTCGCTCCGCTTCACCCTTGAGGCCGGGGTCGACTCCAAGGAGCACCCCAAGGCCGGCAAGAGCGAACTCGAGTACCAGGACGCCGACGGCAAGTGGCACCCGGCGCTCGAGCCCTCCTCCCTCTACGGCACCGTCTCCGGCACCGTGAAGGACGGCAAGCTCGGCAAGGGTGCGAAGCGCACCGTCAAGCTGCACATCCGGCTGGGCGCCGACTTCCCGCAGCCCGTCTCCGCACACGTGGAAGTGGAAGCCTCCGGCGCGGCGAAGTTGACGCTCCCCCACGTCCCCGTGGGTGCCCAGACCCAGTCCGCGTCCCCCTCGCCCGAGCCGAACACCCACGGCGGGGACAAGAACAACAAGTCCACCGAGTCCCCTTCCCCGGCCCAGCCGACCCCCTCCGTCAGCACCGCGCCCAGCGCAAGCGCCAGCCCGAGCGTCAGCGCGAGCGCCACCGCGAGCCCCACCCCCGCCCCCGCGACCGGCAGCGACAACACCGCCTCCGGCAGCTCCGGCAGCGCTGACACCACCCAGCTGGCCGCCACCGGTGCCGGCAACGAGACGCCGTGGCTGATCGGCGGCAGCGCCGCCGCCCTCGTGGCGGGCACCGGCATGGTGGTCGCCGCGCGCCGCCGCTCCGCCTCGCGCGGCTGACGTCGCCCGGGTGTGAACCCCGCCCGCGTCGGGCGGGGTTCACACCTTCGCCAACACGCCTCCCTGCGCCTGCAGTTCGCTGCCCATGTCCGCCAGCAGCTCCTCCCGGGAGCGCACGGACGCCCGCAGCTCGGCCGCCTCCAGCGAGCTCGCGACCGTCTTGTACGAGATCCCGAACCACTCCAGGTAGGACAGCACCCGCCGCGCGTCGGCGTCGGGGAGGAACCGGAAGGCGGGGGTCCCGTCGGGGGCGCCGGTGATGTTAGGGGGAATGTTCCCCCGCTCACGACTTGGAGCACCCTCCGGGCAGGCAGACGGCCACGAACAGGCGTCGTAAGATACGGACCGGACGGTTTTTTCACACCGTCGCAACGTGGGCCAACGTGGGCCACAGTCACACCAGGAGGCCCACATGGCACGGCAGGAACGTGCGCTCCGTACCCGGCAGACGGTGCTCGAAGCGGCGGCGGAGGTCTTCGCCGACCGCGGCTACGAGGCCGCGACCATCACCGAGATCCTCGACCGGGCCTGCGTCACCAAGGGCGCGCTCTACTTCCACTTCCCGTCCAAGGAGGACCTGGCCCGTGGCGTCCTCGAGCACGCGGTGACCGAACCGCCGCCGGAGCAGCAGATCAAGCTCCAGTCCTTCGTGGACACGGGCCTGATCCTCGCCCACCGCCTGCCCCGCGAACCGCTCCTGCGCGGCGCGGCCCGCATCGCCGCGGACCAGAGTGCACAGCGGTTCTTCGGCCTGCCCTGGCCCGTATGGGTCGAGCACACCGCGGCCATGCTGGCCGCGGCCAAGGAACAGGGCGAAGTCCTGCCGCACGTCGACCTGGTCCTGACCGCCCAGACGATGGTGGGCGCGTTCACCGGCACGCAGCTCTTCTCGGAGGCGGCGGACGGCATGGCGGACCTGGAGCGGCGGACGGCCCTGCTGTACGAGCTCATCCTGCCGGGCATCGCGGCACCGGACATCCTGGGCCGGCTGGACACCTCGCCGGAGCGGGGGGCGCGCCTGCTGAAAGAGAACGGACGCGGGGCGGACGGGGCAGACGAAACCGGCTGAGCACCGAACCGGCCGCATCAGCACGCACGCACACACACATCGATCACGGGGGAATGCATCACTCATGGGTGCACTGCAGGGCAAGACCGCGCTCGTCACCGGATCCAGCCGCGGCATCGGCCGCGGCACGGCCGAGGAACTCGCCCGCCAGGGCGCGCTCGTGGCCGTCCACTACGGCAGCAACGAGGCGGCTGCGAGAGAGACCGTCGCCGCGATCGAGGCGGAGGGCGGCCGGGCCTTCCCGGTCGGCGCGAAGCTCGGCGAACCCGACGCGGTGACGGAGCTGTACGCCGCATTCGACGCGGGCCTGAAGGAGCTCGGCGCCGAACCCGGCCTCGACATCCTCGTCAACAACGCGGCAGACGGCACGATGCGGGAGATCACCGACGTCACGCCGGAGCACTTCGACGACCTCTTCGCCGTCAACGCCAAGGCCCCGCTGTTCGTCGTCCAGCAGGGCCTGGACCGCATGCGCGACAACGGCCGCATCATCAACCTCACCTCGGCGGTGAC
The DNA here is from genome assembly GCF_053594995.1 of Streptomyces sp. NPDC002536. Lineage (NCBI taxonomy): Bacteria > Bacillati > Actinomycetota > Actinomycetes > Kitasatosporales > Streptomycetaceae > Streptomyces > Streptomyces sp. NPDC002536. The sequence continues at coordinate 85,947 of NZ_JBSFWU010000006.1, read as the reverse complement.
GCGCCACGCCTTCCCCGACGCCATCGTCTACGGGATGACCAAGGGCGCCGTCGACGTCATGACCCTGGCCCTGGCTCAGCAGCTCGGCAGCCGCGGCATCACGGTCAACTGCGTGGCGCCCGGCTTCGTCGAGACGGACATGAACGCGGCGATGCGCCAGTCCCCCGAGGCACGGGAGCAGTTGGCGGCCTTCTCCGTGTTCCACCGGATGGGCGTGCCGCAGGACATCGCCGACGTGATCACGTTCCTCGCCTCGGACGCGGGCCGCTGGATCACCGGGCAGCGGATCGACGCCACGGGCGGCTCGAAGCTGTGACGGTCATGACTCAGGGGGCATGACCGTCAACGGCACGTCCAGGGCGACGCCTTCGGGCGTGGTGAGGCGCAGGACGTAGGTGCCGGGGTTCCGGCCGGCGCGGAGGACGGGCAGCGTGACGACGCCGTCGGAGCCGGGGGCGGGGAGGGCGAGGGTGCGGACGGGGATGCCGTCCGCATCCGTGAAGTACGGTGCGTCGTCGCTCCCGACGACGGTAGCGGTGATCCGCGTCCCGAGGGCGGGCTGCCCGTGGCGGGTGGCGTTGATGCGTACGGGACCGGGGAATTCGGTACCGGCGACGGCGCTCAGGGGCTTCTCGCCGGCCACCCGGAGAAGGTCGGCGGTGGCGGTGGCCGGGAGCCGGAGCGTCACCTGGAACCCGGCGTCCCGTCCTGCGGCCCGGGCCCGGACGGTGAACGTACCGGGCCGGTCCCCGGTGTGGACGGGCGGGGCGACGGCGACACCCTGACCGTCGGTGGCGACGGTGATGCTCCTGACGCCGCCGGGGAACCGGGCGCCGGTGTCGTCGCCGACGATCTCGAAGGTGACGTCCTGCCGGGGAACGGCCTGCCCGCTGCGGTTGCCGGCCCAGACACGGAACCGGTCCCGGAGCACCTGCCCGGTCTCGGCACCGGTCCGGTCGGGGCCGAGGACGTCGAGCCGGGTGAGGGTGAGGTCGGGGGTGGGATCGGGCGTGGGCGTGGGCTTCGGGTCGGGCTTGGTCTGAGGGGTGGGGGTGGCCGGCCGCGAAGCGACGCTCCCGGAGCCGGACTTGACCGCCGCGGCCGATGTCCTGCTGGGAACCCCCGGATCGGGTCGATGCGGGGTGGCCGGAGTGTCATTGGGAATGGCGGTGGCGTTGCCGCCCTGGTACGTCCGCATCCACTCCAACACGGCGTTCACGTATTCCCGCGAGTTGTTGTAGCTGAGGACGGCCCGGTCGAGGTCGGCCGGGTTGTTGAGGTCGCGATCCCCGGCGCAGAGGTATCGGGCGGTGCCGAGGGCGGCATCGTAGATGTTGTTGGGGTCCTTGACCCCGTCCCCGTTCCCGTCGGCACCCCAGGCGGCCCAGGTGGAGGGAATGAACTGGGTGGGCCCGACGGCCCGGTCGTACTCGGTGTCCCCGTCCCAGCGCCCGCCGTCGGTGTCCCGGATGAGCGCGAACTGCTTCCCGTCGAGCCGGGGCCCACGGATGGGCGTCTCGGTGAACCCGTCCTCGCGCAGCCCGTACCCGGAGGCGTGCACGGACTCGACCCGCCCGATGCCGGCGACCAGTTCCCAGGGAATGTGACACCCGGGCTGACTGCCTGCGAGCGCTTCCGCGGCCTTCTTGTACGCGTCCAGGGCGGTCGCGGGAATCCCGGCGTCCCCGGCGGCGGAGGGCCCCGGCTGCACACCGGGCTTGCGGAGGTCGGGAAGGGCGAGGTTGGGCACGCCGCGCGGGTGGGCGGCCTGTGGTCCGTCCTCGCCGGTGGGGGCGGGGTTGGCACTGGCGGTGAGCGGCCCGGCGGCCGCGGCTGTCGACAGCGAAGCGGCGAGGGCGACCCCACAAAGGCCGCGGCGGGTGCGGGGGGTGACGAACTTCATGGGGTCCTCGACAAAAGGGACCCGCACCCCGTGAGAGGCGCGGGGGAACTGCGCGATCAGCCACGGACGGCATGGGGCCGACGCACGACAGGAATCGGGAGGCATTGCCGAGACCCGGCTGTAATTGTAAGTGACGCTTTGCCAGCCCTTTAACAGGGTCGTCAGGGGCGCTTCCGGTCCAGTAAAGTCGGCAGGAAAACAGTCGGAGAATTCCTCCGGCGAGGCCGACATCACAGGGACTGAGGAGATCACACTGCACCCCCCGCACATCTCGACAGGCACCTGGTGGATCATCGCCTCCATCGTGACGGCGCTGCTCTTCGCCGTCTGCGTGCCCGTGATGCCCACGCGGGATTACAAGGTCAAAGTCGCCTGTATTCCCCTTCTCGGAGTGGTGTTCATGTGGGGAGCCGCCACACTGAGAGGGCATGACCTCGAAGCAGTTCTGTCCATGTATTCCACGGGGACACTCGCACTTTCTCTCGGTGTCTTCGGGCGCGGCAAAGAGCTGAAGCGAGCAGTCGAAGACGAGAGACTGTTCGGCAAGCAAAGCTCTCAGCCCAAGTTGACCGCCCAGCTCCTCACCGCGTTCTGCGGGGTAATGCTGGTGTGGGCGTGGCTCAGATGGGGTTGAGCCCTACCAGACGTGCTCGCCGGTGTCTCAACTTTCCGCACATCTGACTGGACTTGACTCGTGCCCCGCTACGGTGGCCGCAACAAGCGACCCCCCGCGCTGGCTGCAACCGGCGCAGGGGGTCTACACCCACAAGGAGATAAGGCCTCCCGAAGATGCACCGGCATGCTATCCCCCCTGCACGCTTCTTCTCCCAGGTTCCGAACGAGATCATCCGCCATCCCCGCCTCTCCTCCGACGCCGTCCGGCTGTTGCTCTGGCAGCTGTCGCTCCCGCCATCGGCCAACGAGCCGCTCTACGAGTCCGCGCAACGCGCCGGGATCAAGAAGGCCGCGTTCAACCGCACGAAGGGCGAGTTGCTCGCCGAGGGGTACCTGCACGAGTGGCGCTGCCAGGACAGAGCCGGGCGATGGTCTCGGCCGCAGCTCATCTCCAACGTGCCGTTGACGGCGGGCGAGGCGCTCGCCGTACGGGACGGCCACGTTCCGGATCCGTCACCCCGACCGAGTGCCCCACAACCGGCCGTCGGTGAGCCGACTCCTCGGGCCGTCGGTCGTTCCCCTGAAAACACCGAGGGGAACACCTCCCACCCTCCCCACCACCCGCTCGCCGAGCGCGGCGCCCAAGCCCTCGCCGCCGTCGCCCGCGACGAACAGCGGCTCCGTCTCAGTGGGCGCGAGCTGCGCCAACTCGCCCCGCTCGCAGGCGAATGGCTGCTCCGCGGCGCCACCCTCGCCGACCTCCGCGACGCGCTGGCCTCCGGGCTCCCCGAGCGCGTCCACTCTCCCGCCGGGATCGCGCGCGACCGGCTGGTGCGGAAGATGCCGGAGCCCGCGCCGGAGCCCAAGGCGGCCCCAAAGCCACTTCGTCACTGCAGCGGCCCCTGCGGGCGGGTGTTCCGGCCCGTCGTCGACGAGGACCAGTGCCGGGACTGCCGCCGCGCAACAGCCCCGTACGACACCTCCGCCTCCGTCGCCGCAACCCACCGCGGCATGGCTGCCGTCCGCGAGGCGCTCGGCCTCATCCCGTGCATCGGCCCGACGTGACGTTGCCATACCGAAATCCGGACAGGGGGTGACGTCACCGCGCCCCTCGCCTAGATTTCGTGCGCATCACGCGAGTGATCACTCGCACCGGGGACGGACGGAGTCACCGCATGTCGGCACCACCAGAACCACCCGAGAACAACAGGGGGCACAGCCGCCCCGTCGTCACCGTGCCGCTCGTCGTGGCCGGTGTGTGCCTGGCCATCCCCTTCGGGGCGATGCTCTGGGTCGACTCGTACTCCCGGCTGACTCCGACCCTCATCGGCATACCGTTCTTCTACTGGTACCAGATGCTGTGGGTGGTCCTCTCGACCGTGCTCACGGTCGTCGCCTACGTTCTCGTCCGGCGCCATGAAGCGGCGCGCCGCGGGGGTGAGCGGAAGTGACGCACACAGTCCTCGCCGGTACCACGCACGGCGTCAACGGCGTCGCCCTCACCGTGTTCATCGTCTTCTTCCTCGCCGTCACGGTCATGGGATTCCTGGCCGCGAAATGGCGGCAGGCCGAGAACGCGAACAACCTCGACGAATGGGGGCTCGGCGGGCGGTCGTTCGGCACCTGGATCACCTGGTTCCTGCTCGGCGGCGACCTCTATACCGCGTACACCTTCGTCGCCGTCCCGGCGGCGATCTACGCAGGCGGGGCGGCCGGATTCTTCGCCGTTCCGTACACGATCCTCTGCTATCCGCTCGTCTTCACCTTCCTCCCCCGCCTCTGGTCCGTCGCGCACAAGCACGGGTACGTGACGTCCTCGGACTTCGTCCGCGGCCGGTTCGGGTCCAAGGGGCTTTCGCTCGCCCTCGCGCTGACCGGAATCCTCGCGACCATGCCGTACATCGCGCTCCAACTGGTCGGCATCCAGGCCGTCCTGGACGTGATGGGCGTGGGCGGCGGGGCGAACGCGAGCTGGTTCGTGAAGGATCTGCCGCTGCTCATCGCCTTCGGCGTCCTGGCTGCGTACACGTACTCCTCCGGACTGCGGGCGCCCGCCCTCATCGCCTTCGTCAAGGACACGCTGATCTACATCGTCATCGCGGTGGCGATCATCTACATCCCCATCAAGCTCGGCGGCTTCGGCGAGATCTTCAGCAAGTCCGGCCATGCCTTTGCCGTCACGAACCCCGCCACCGGCCAGCCTCGGGGCTCGCTCGTCACGGGGCCGCAGGCGCAGTGGGCGTACGCGACGCTCGCGCTCGGTTCGGCGATGGCGCTGTTCCTCTATCCGCACTCGGTGACGGCCGTCCTCTCCAGCAAGAACCGCAATGTCATCCGGCGCAACACCACCATTCTGCCGCTGTATTCACTGATGCTGGGGCTGCTGGCCATGCTCGGATTCATGGCCGTCGCCGCCGGAATCAAGGTGAAGAACGGGCAGTTGGCGATCCCGCAGCTCTTCGCCGACATGTTCCCGGACTGGTTCACGGGGGTCGCCTTCGCGGCCATCGGGATCGGGGCACTGGTCCCCGCGGCCATCATGTCGATCGCAGCCGCGAATCTCTTCACGCGCAACATCTACAAGGACTTCATCCGGCCGGACTCCTCGCCCGCGCACGAGGCCAAGGTCTCCAAGCTCGCCTCGCTGCTGGTGAAGGTGGGGGCCCTGGTCTTCGTCCTGACCATGGACAAGACGGTCGCCATCAACTTCCAGTTGCTGGGCGGCATCTGGATTCTCCAGACCGTGCCCGCGCTCGTCGGCGGCCTCTTCACCCGGTGGCCGCACCGCTGGGCGCTGCTCGCGGGGTGGGCCGTCGGAATGGGGTACGGGACGTGGCGGGCGTACGAGACGCCGAGCGCCACGCAGGACCACTTCGGCAATACGAACCTGATTCCGTTCATCGGGGAGAAGGGGTACATCGGCCTGACGGCGTTCGCCCTGAACGTGCTCGTGGTCGTCGTCCTGACCTTCGTCCTCAAGGCGGTCGGGGCACCGGACGGTGTCGACCAGACGTCGGCGTCGGACTACACGGCCGATGCGGGTGACCCGGGCGTCAGCCCGGACCTGCCGCCGGCCACGGCGGGGGCGGCCCCGGGCGGGCATTGAGCCCACTCCGCCGGCGGCCTGGTCCGCGACTTGAACCTCACGTCGTGTGAGGCTGCATGGTGGCCCCATGACCACGACATGGAAAGTGGGCCCGCTCGCCGAGGCCAGCGGGCTCACCGTGCGCACATTGCACCACTGGGACGGCATCGGGCTGCTCAGCCCCTCCCAGCGCACCGCCGGCGGGCACCGGGAGTACACGGAGGACGATCTCGTCCGCCTGTATCAGGTGCTGGCCCTGCGCAGGCTGGGGCTGGGCCTGGAGAGCATCGCCGTCTGCCTCGACACCGGGGTCGACCCCGCACGGCTCGTGCGGGATCACCTGGCGACGGTCGAGGCATCGCTCGCCGCGCTCGGTTCGCTGCAACAGCGGCTCGCGCAGCTCGGCGACGCGCTCGACGCCGGGCAGGCGCCGAGCACCGGCATGCTGTGGGACGCGCTGCGGGCGATCGGCGGGACGGGACCCGAGGGCGAGCGCACGCTGCGCCGGCACCTGGACGACGAGCAGATTCAGGTGCTGGAGTCACGGGCCGCGGCCCTCGGGCCCGCGATGCACTACCTCCTGGAGATCGAGTGGCCCGAGCTGTACCGGAGGGCGGAGCGGCTCCGCGTCGACGGGGTACCGCCCACCGACCGGAAGGTCCGGCGGCTGGTTGCCCGCATGGACGAGTTGAGCACCCTGTTCAGCGGCGGCGACGCGGAGATCGGCACCGGTGTGCGGGCGGCCTGGTACGAGGACCCGGCGGCCATGTCGGGTGATCCGGCTGCCGCCGCCTCCGCGGACGAATGGCGCGCGCTCGCCGACTACTTGGCCCTCGCCCGACGCAGCACCGAGGAGGAGATCCGGTCATGAACCGTCCCACCCGCACCCGTATCGCCCTGCTGTCCACGGTCCCCACGCTGCTGACCGTTCCGTACCTCTGCCTCCTCGCTGCGCTGGGCATCACGCCATGGAGCCTCCTCCTTGCCGTGCCGGTCGCTCTCGCCGTGCACGCCGCCGTCACCTTCGTCCGTCTGCGGTCCGTGCGCTCTCAGCCGTGACCGGCCGGGTCTACGTCTGCTGCAACGCCCCGAGAACCCACGGCATGTGCATCTCGGGGGATGCGATGAGCACGGGCGTATCGCCGTCCCGGCACTCCGCTATCAGGAAGTTGGTGAGGTCCGGGCCGGGGTCCGACCGGTACGGCGGACGGACGCGCTCCACGACGAGGGTGCGCGGCACGGCCTTGCGGGCGAAGTGACCAGTGGGATCGGGGGTTGTGGCGAGCAGGCCGGGACCGGCCACAAGGATGTGGAAGCCGTCCACGCTGTAGGGGACATCGCCGATGATCAGGCCCTGGCAGATCTCCTCCTTGCCGGGAACGACCGGGCCGATCTCGACCGTGTCGGTCTCCTGCCGTCGGTCCTGGCGGACTTTCACAACGGCCACGGCGGCCGCCACGGCCAGGACGGGCGCGGCTCCGGCAGCGGCGTACCGCAGGGCCTCCCCCGTCCCGTCCCCCGCATAACCGGCGATGCCCCCCACGATCGCGATGCAGACGCTCGCCGTGGCCGGGATCGCGATCTGCCACGGTGCCCTCAGCCGCGAGGACCCCGAACGGCGGGCCAGCCAGTAGGCGCACCAGAGCGAGTTCAGTACGAGGGCCGCCAGGGCCATGCCTATCGCGGTCGGCATCCGGAAGTCGTCCGTCGGATCCTCGTGGGTGGACTGCCGCAGGCCGTGGAAGTCGATGAAGCGGATGTGCCCGCGCCAGTACCACAGGGTCACCGGGTCGCCCTTCCCGACTGCGGCGAAGACCGGGTACGCCTTCTCGTTCATCCTGACGTGGTGGGGCGTCCCGTCGCGTTCGGCGAGGTCCAGCCAGTACCGCGGTGTCTTGCGGTTGGCGTCCGTCTCGGTGCCCTTCACCGTGGCGCCGACGGGCCGTTCGCAGTCCGGTGCCGGGGCGGTGGCCGGGCAGGGCGAGGCCGCTTTGAAGTCGCGCTCCTCGGCGTGGAGGCCGGGGACGGTGACGAGGAGCAGGATGCCTGCGGCGACCGCGAGGACGAGGCCGGTCACCGCGACAGCGATGGCCGACCGGCGGTCCTTGGGTAACACGTCGGCCCTACGAGCCTTGATCAACATGGCGTCATTGTGCGCCTGCGGTTGCGGGGCCCGCGGGCGGGGTTCCGCCCGTCCCCGCCAGCCGGAGCTCCAGCCGGTCGAGGGCGGCACGTATGCCGTCGCCGTAGGCGTCGTCGCCGAGGGCGTCCGCGTGCTCCCGGGCCCGGGACAGGTGCTCCAGGGCCAGCGGCGCGTTCCCCGTCCTGCGGTAGCTCTCCGCCAGGTTGAGGTGCAGGGACGGGCGGAAACCGCGGACCGCGAGCGAGGCGTGGTGCTCCCGGACCCGGTCGTCGGTCAGCGACTCCGCGGCCTCCAGGGCGCGCAGGTCCCAGGCCAGTTCGTCCTCGGGGTCCGGCTGGACATCGGCCATGTAGTGGGCGAGGACACACCGGTGGAAGGCGTCCCCGTCCGGGCCGATCTCCTGCCAGATCTCGCCGAGGCGCACCCGGGCGCCTTCCGCGTCGCCCTCGCGGTGCAGCGTCACCGCGGCCTCGATGCGGGTCATCGTCGCGTCCTCGTGTGTCATGGCGGCCTCGCCCTCCTCCGTCACCGGCTTCGTCACCGACTGTGATGGAGCGTACGAGGAGGGTCTGACAACGGCCCGGATCCCGCGGTCACGCGAACGACGGCGCGATCCGCTCATGGATCAGCCGGAGTTGAGCCGGTACGTCCGCCGCGTCCGGAAGGTCGCACCCGGAAGGTCGCATCCGGAAGGTCGCATCCGGCGAACGCCCCGACCAGGATCGACAGCCGGCGGCGAAGGCGAACCGGCCGCAGCAGGAGCGGAAGTCGCCCCGATGCATGATGCCGCCGTGGCCGCCGTGACACCTCCCGCGCCCCGCGAACGGCCCCCTCACCGCCTCCGCGCGCCCCGGGCTGACCGTCCCCGCCCCGGGCGGCTCCCAGGCCCCTGAAGCCCCCTCGACGCACCACCCCGGCGCCGCCCAGGCGTTGCCCCGACACCGCCTCAACAGCCCTCAACCCCCCCGCCCGTTAGCACATTCCGCAACCGCCCGACGACGCCCCGACACAACATGTGGGGGCGCTCCCGACCCCCGGCACTAGATGTATGCTCGTCCTCGCTGTCGTCGCAGGGGAATCCGGTGGAAATCCGGAACTGTCCCGCAACGGTGAATGTATGCGCATATGCGCTCCACAAGTCCGAGGACCTGCCGCCAGCGCGCCCACGTCCGAGCCGCCCCAGGGCCCGGCATGGGTGATGAACACGTCCGGGCCCCGCGGGTTGGGCCGATGGGCGCTGTCCGGCATGCCCCGAAGAAGTGTGCCGGTACGCGTTCCGTCGAGCGCCTCCCGAGCGGCCCCAGCCGACCAGCCGAGCGAGGGAGAGCCACACGTGACCATCGCGCCCGCCGATCCGGTCTCAGCAGCCACTGCGGAGGAGACCGGTGGCCCCGGGACCGCGCTGCTGCGCACCCTGACCGATCTCACTGCCGATCTGCCCGCCACCGACCCCGGCAAGGTCGCCGCCGCCGCGCTGCGCGGCCGGCACCCCGGGTCGGACGAGGCCGAGCTGCGGTCCCTGGCCACCGAGGCCGCCGCCGGGCTGATCGCCGAGGAACCGCAGTACTCGCGGCTCGCGGCGCGGCTGCTCACGCTCGCCATCCGGGAGGAGGCGGCCGGGCAGGGCGCGGTCTCCCTCTCCGCCTCCGTCGCCGTCGGGCACCGTGAGGGCCTGATCGCCGACGACACCGCCGCGTTCGTCGCCGAGCACGCCGAGCGGCTCGACGCGCTCGTGGACGGCGCCCTCGCCGACGGTGCCGACGACCGGTTCGGGTACTTCGGCCTGCGGACGCTCCACAGCCGCTACCTGCTCCGGCACCCGATCACCCGCAACGTGATCGAGACGCCGCAGCACTTCCTGCTGCGCGTCGCCTGCGGTCTGGCCGAGGACCACTCCGTCCGGGCCCTGGAGGACGTCGCCGAGCTCTACCGGCTCACCAGCACGCTCTCGTACCTGCCGTCCTCCCCCACGCTCTTCAACTCCGGCACGCGCCACCCGCAGATGTCGTCCTGCTACCTGCTGGACTCGCCGCTGGACGAGCTGGACTCGATCTACGACCGCTACCACCAGGTCGCGCGGCTGTCGAAGCACGCGGGCGGCATCGGGCTCTCCTACTCCCGCATCCGCTCCCGCGGTTCGCTGATCCGCGGCACCAACGGGCACTCCAACGGCATCGTGCCGTTCCTGCGCACCCTCGACGCCTCCGTCGCCGCGGTCAACCAGGGCGGCCGGCGCAAGGGCGCGGCCTGCGTCTACCTGGAGACCTGGCACGCGGACATCGAGGAGTTCCTGGAGCTTCGCGACAACACGGGCGAAGAGGCCCGCCGCACCCACAACCTCAACATCGCGCACTGGATTCCGGACGAGTTCATGCGCCGCGTCGAGGCGGACGCCGACTGGTCGCTGTTCTCCCCGGCGGACACCCCCAACCTGGTCGACCTGTGGGGCGACGAGTTCGACGCCGCGTACCGCGCGTACGAGGCCCAGGGCAAGGCCGTCAAGCAGATCCCGGCCCGCGTCCTCTACGCCCGCATGATGCGCACCCTCGCGCAGACCGGCAACGGCTGGATGACGTTCAAGGACGCCTCCAACCGCACCGCCAACCAGACCGCCGAGCCGGGCGCGGTCGTCCACTCCTCCAACCTCTGCACCGAGATCCTCGAGGTCACCGACGACGGCGAGACGGCCGTCTGCAACCTCGGTTCGGTCAACCTCGCCGCGCACCTGGGTGCCGAGGGCGAGATGGACTGGGAGAAGCTGGACCGCACGGTCCGCACGGCCGTCACCTTCCTCGACCGCGTCGTGGACATCAACTTCTACCCGACCGAGCAGGCGGGCTCCTCCAACTCCCGCTGGCGGCCGGTCGGTCTGGGCCTGATGGGCCTGCAGGACGTGTTCTTCCGGCTGCGGCTGTCCTTCGACTCGCCCGAGGCGAAGGCGCTCTCCACCCGGATCTCCGAGCGCATCATGCTCGCGGCGTACGAGGCCTCGGCCGACCTCGCCGAGCGGCACGGCCCGCACCCGGCCTGGGAGGCCACCCGCACCGCCCGCGGCGTGCTGCACCCCGACCACTACGCGGACGCCACGGCCACCTGGCCGGAGCGCTGGGACGCCCTGCGCGCCCGGATCACGAAGACCGGCATGCGCAACTCGCTGCTGCTCGCCATCGCCCCGACCGCCACGATCGCCTCGATCGCCGGCGTCTACGAGTGCATCGAGCCGCAGGTCTCCAACCTCTTCAAGCGCGAGACCCTCAGCGGTGAGTTCCTCCAGGTCAACACCTACCTGGTGGAGGACCTGAAGCAGCTCGGCGTGTGGGACGCCACCACGCGCGACGCGATGACCGACGCCAACGGCTCGATCCAGGACCTGAAGTGGATCCCGCAGGAGGTGCGCGACCTGTACCGCACCGCCTGGGAGATCCCGCAGCGCTCCCTGATCGACATGGCCGCGGCCCGCACGCCGTACCTGGACCAGAGCCAGTCGCTGAACCTCTTCATGGCCTCGCCCACCATCGGCAAGCTCAGCTCGATGTACGCGTACGCCTGGAAGCAGGGCATCAAGACGACGTACTACCTGCGTTCGCGCCCGGCGACCCGCATCGCCCGTGCGGCGTCCGGCAATTCGGCCGCCCCCGCCACCATTCCGGTGCAGCAGGCCGCGCCCGACGCGGACGCCATCGCCTGCTCCCTCGAAAACCCCGAGTCCTGCGAGGCCTGCCAGTAATGTCTTCCGAGAAGAACCTGCTCGACCCGGGCTTCGAGCTGACCCTGCGTCCCATGCGGTACCCGGACTTCTACGACCGCTACCGCGACGCGATCAAGAACACCTGGACCGTCGAGGAGGTCGACCTCCACTCCGACGTCGCCGACCTCGCCAAGCTCTCGCCGGGCGAGCAGCACATGATCGGCCGCCTGGTCGCGTTCTTCGCGACCGGTGACTCGATCGTCGCGAACAACCTCGTGCTGACGCTGTACAAGCACATCAACTCCCCCGAGGCGCGGCTGTACCTGTCGCGGCAGCTCTTCGAGGAGGCCGTGCACGTCCAGTTCTACTTGACGCTGCTCGACACCTACCTGCCCGACCCGGAGGACCGCACCGCCGCGTTCGCCGCGGTGGAGAACATTCCGTCCATCCGCGAGAAGGCGCAGTTCTGCTTCAAGTGGATGGACTCGGTCGAGAAGATCGAGAAGCTGGAGACGAAGGCCGACCGCCGCCGCTTCCTGCTCAACCTGATCTGCTTCGCCGCGTGCATCGAGGGCCTGTTCTTCTACGGCGCGTTCGCGTACGTCTACTGGTTCCGCAGCCGCGGCCTGCTGCACGGCCTGGCGACCGGCACCAACTGGGTGTTCCGCGACGAGACGATGCACATGAACTTCGCGTTCGAGGTCGTCGACACCGTGCGCCAGGAGGAGCCCGACCTCTTCGACGACGAACTCCAGCAGCAGGTCACCGACATGCTCAAGGAGGCCGTCGAGGCCGAGCTGCAGTTCGGCCGGGACCTGTGCGGCGAGGGCCTGCCGGGCATGAACACCGAGTCGATGCGCGAGTACCTCCAGTGCGTCGCCGACCAGCGCCTGCAGCGCCTCGGCTTCCCGGCGGTCTACGGCTCGCAGAACCCGTTCTCCTTCATGGAGCTGCAGAACGTCCAGGAGCTGACCAACTTCTTCGAGCGCCGCGCGTCCGCGTACCAGGTGGCGGTCGAGGGCACGGTCTCCTTCGACGACGAGTTCTAGAAGCCCCGCTTCCCCGCGCCCCGTCAGGGGCGCGGGGAACTGCGCGAGCAACCACCGTCGGCCCGCAGCCGACAACGAAGGGCCCGTACGGAACGCATCCGTACGGGCCCTTCGTCACGACGACTAGTCGTTCGCAACGACCGGGTACCGCGGCGTACCCTCCTCCATCTGCCGCAGCGCATCGCGCCGCTCCCGCTTCGACAGGCGGTCGATGTACAGGCGCCCGTACAGGTGGTCCGTCTCGTGCTGGAGGCAGCGGGCGAAGTAGCCGGTGCCCTCGACGCGGATCGGGTTGCCCTTCGTGTCCTGGCCGCTGACGACCGCGTAGTCGGGGCGGGCCAGGGCGGCGTAGGCCGTCGGGACGGACAGGCAGCCCTCGTTGGAGTCGTCCAGGACGCGGCGCTCGGCCGGCAGGTCCTCCAGGACGGGGTTGCAGACCGCGCCGACGTGCCGGAGGCCCTCGTCGTCCATGCAGTCGTAGACGAAGACCTTGAGGTCGACGCCGATCTGGTTGGCGGCGAGGCCGACACCCTCGGCCGTGCGCTGGCTGGCGAACATGTCGTCGACGAGCTGCGCGAGCTTGTCGTCGAACTCGGTCACGTCCTGGCACTCGCGGTGCAGGACGGGGTTGCCGACGACGGTGATCGGGCGGGAGGTGCCGCGCTCGCGGTGGGCGAGCTCGCGCTCCTCACAGTCCTCGGTGTCCACGATGAACTCGCTGTTCACCGACTGCTCAGTGTCTTGCTGCGCCATGTCCGCCGTAAGCCTCTCTCACAACCCGAAAGCAATATCGTGCCCGGAATCCGCAGGGCTCATACAGGGTACGGGGAGCTTCGGCCACCGCTCAGCAGACCTCTTCGAGATCCCGCCATTCCCGGGTGTCCGGGCTGTCGGCGACCCAGCCGTCCAGCAGGCCCCGCACCAGGCCCGCGGGCGCCGCGATGCCGCACTCGCGCTCCGGCACCCACAGCGAGCCGGAGCCGGCCGTGCGGTGGCCGAGCGGGCCGGGGTGGCCGGGCTCGCTGTGGTCGTGCGGGTCCAGGTGCTCGCCGTCGCCCTCGTCGCTGGGCATCCGGCTCTCCGAGCACGTACGGCACAGCAGGCGCACGGACGAGGACCAGTCCTCGGCGGCGAAGCCGGCGTCGGCGGCGAGCCGCTCCAGGGCGTCCCGGTCGGCCTCGGTGGCGGCCTCCAGGAGCACCACCCAGGTCGGCACGGGGGACGGGGCCCACAGCTCGATCTCGTCGAAGACCGGGTACGAGGGCCCGGCGGCGGTGACCCGCTCGCCGTGCGGGACGCCGTCGTGCAGCACGACCTCGCCCCAGCGGCGGCCCGAGGAGGGCAGCGGGATGGAGAGCACCTCCATGCGCGCCGGGTCGAGCCGGCGGCCCCACACGACCTCCGCCTCGCCCTCCGGGGAGAGCCGCACGGCCGCGCTGCCCAGCTCCATGCCGACCGGCTCACCGGCCGGGCCGCCCTCGGAGGGCACTCTCAGCCCGTAGGCCTGCCAGGCACGGCGGGCCAGCGGCCAGTCCTGCAGGGCGGTGGCCGCGATGCCCACGTTCCACCAGTCGGGAGCGCCCGCCTCGCGGTCCAGCAGGGCCACGGCGCGCAGGCCCGCGGCGCGCGCCTGCTCCCAGTCGTGACGGAACTTGTGCAGCAGCGCGAGGTTGAACCACGACTCGGACAGCCAGGGCTCCATGTCGGCCGCGCGCGTCAGCAGGGCGCCCGCGTCCTCGTACCGGCCGTCGCCGATGAGTGTGAAGGCACGGTCCGTCGCCTGCCGCCACGAGGCGGAAGGCCGGTGCCGCACCCTGCCGAAGATCCTCACGATTCCCGCCTGCCGGTTTCTGCGTGCAACCACGCCGGATGGTCCCGGTGCCGGCCGCCGTCCTCACCGACGGACGCCTGCCGCACCGTATTCGCTGCGGGGAGCACTGCCGCCCTCCAGGCCTCCTTCTTGCCGACGACGGCGCGCACGACACCCCCCGATTCCGCTTTCTCGCCATTCTCTTCGTCTTCTTCGCATCCAACCATGTCCTTCCGGACGCCCGCTCATTACCCGTGGGTTCAGCGGACTACTCCGGGTTTGCCCGCACTTTCACGGCCCCGGTGGAGCGGGGCCGCCGCGCGCGAGCACCCTCGCGAGCGCCTCCACCACCCGGGGCTCGTGGTCGTGCGCCGTGGCCAGCCGCAGCCGCTCCAGGGCGCGCAGCGGGCCGCACGCCGGGTCGGCGGCGAGGTCGTCGTAGGCGTTGACGGTCCGCACGACGCGGGCGGTGAGCGGCTGCTCGCGGTACGGATCGGCCTGCTGTTCGACCGCCAGGGCGACGTCGGCCGGGACACCGGTCTTGCGGACCACGGCCGCGCCCAGCAGCGCGATGCGGCGGCGCTCCTCCGGGGGCAGCGGCTCGGTCGCGCCCGCGGGCACCGGGTCGACGAGCGACAGCTGGCCGATGTCGTGCATCAGCGCCGCGTACTCCACGACCGTGAGGTCCGCGTCGGACAGGCCGAGCTCCCGGCCCACGGCCAGGCCGAGCGCGGCGACGCGGCGGGCGTGGCCGGCCGGGGTGTAGCCGGCGATCTCGGTCGCCCTGGCCAGCGAGGCGATGGTCTGCCGGCGGGTGGCGCGCACGGCCTCGTAGCGGTGGATCGACAGCTGGGTGACCAGCAGCGGGAGGCAGAAGACCGGCAGCGCCCACAGTCCGGCGACGGCCACCGCGAGGGCCATCACGACACCGGTCGCGCAGATCGCCGAGCCGATGCCGGGCAGGGTGCGCAGTTCCTCGCGCAACAGCGGTCCGTACGGGCTCCCGGTGCGGGCCCGGGTGAGGGCGGCGGCGAGCACGGCGTCGCACAGGGCGGTGAGAACGACCAGGAGCAGCAGGAACAGCGCGTAGTACGGGCCGGGGCCGGGCGTGCCCGCGTGCTGCAGGGGCTGGAAGCAGGTGGCGGCGAACCCGGCGTTCAGGACGCGACGGGCGAGCCGGTCGACGGCGGGCGGGCGGCCGACGGCCCCGGCGAGGGTGGCGCCGAGCACCACGGCCACGACCTGCGGCACCCCGTGCGAGGCCGGCCGGCCGCCGACCTCGCCGAGCAGTGCGTAGGCGAGGGTCGCGGCGGCGCCCACGGGCGCCGTCTCCCGCACCCCGCCGCTGCGCGGCCGCCGCCGGGCGGCCTCGCCGAGCGCGATGAGGACCCCGTAGGCCAGGGCGACGCCGGGCTGCGCGACGCCGCGCCAGGCGGTCCACAGCAGCGCGGCCAGCGCCGCGGTCCCGGCGGCGGCATGCACCCCGCGCACGACCCAGCGCCGCCGGGGCCGGGTCCCTGGCCCCAGGAGGGACGGGGCCGGGGCGGGCGGGATGCGGGGGTCGCAGGCGGCGGAATCCGACTCGTCGGACGGGACGGGGGCGCCCGGAATGCGGGGGGCGGGGGCCGAAACCTCGGACGAAACCGAGGCGCCCGGAATCCGGGAGGCCCCGCGCTCCGGCCCCCCGGACGGGACCGGGGTGTCCTCGGGGGCCCGGCGTGGGCGCCCGACCGCCGGGAGCGGGGCGAGCACTCCGCAGTTCCCCGGCCCGGGCGACGCCGGTGCAGGGGCCTGCGCATCGCCGGAACCGGAACCGGGGCGGGCGGCGTGACCGCCCGTCGGCAGCCCCCGGGCGGCGGCCCGGCCGGCTCCGGAGGCCGCTGCCGGGGCGGGCGCTTCGCCGGCGCCCGGACCGGCGTGACCGAGCCCTCCCCCGGCGCCTCCGGCAAGGTCCTCGGGAGCCGGTGGCCGGGCACGGCCGGCCACCGCGGCGGCGGAACCGGAACGGGCGCGGGCACCCGGCGCGGGCACCCGCTCACGCACCTGGGCGCCTGCGGGGAGCGCGGCCTCGTCCGGCGCGGGCCCGTCGGCCGCCGCGGCAGCAGTTCCGGGACGGGCACGGGCACCCGCCACGGGCACCCGCTCGCGCACTTGACCACCCGCCGCAAGCGCGGCCTCCTCCAGGGCGGATCCGTCGCCGGAACAGGCACGGACACCCGGCGCAGGCACCCGGCCGCGCCCCTGCGCGCCCGCCGCGGGGGCATCCCCGTCCGGCGCGGGCCCGTCGGCCGCGGCGGGGCGCGGCCGGGCCCCGCACGCCGTTCCGCCCGCCTCTCCCGGCGGCGGAGCCGCTCCCGGTGTGCGGCCCGTCATCCGGGGCCCCCGGGTTGGCGGGCCGGCCCGGCGGCGGAAGGGTGACCAGGGTGATCAGAAGGGACGTTTCGGCTGGCCTGGGCGGCGAGTTCCGGCGGGGGCGGCGCCGGGTGCCAGCGGTGGTGGGTCAGGGCCCGGGAGAGCGCCTCGACCATGCGCGGGTCGAACTGGGTTCCGGCGCAGCGGTCCAGCTCCTCCAGGGCCGCGGGAACCGGGCGGGCGCGCCGGTAGCTGCGGGTCGAGGTCATCGCGTCGAAGGCGTCGGCGACCGCCACCACCCGTGCGAACTCCGGGATTTGACGACCCGTCAGCCCATAGGGGTAGCCGCTGCCGTCCAGGCGCTCGTGGTGATGGAGGATCGCCGCCCGTGCCTCGTCGAGGAAGCCGATGCCGCGGACCATCTCGTGCCCGTACTCGGGGTGCAGCTCGATCACCCGCCGCTCCTCGGGCGTGAGCGGCCCGTCCTTGCGCAACACCCGGGTGGGAACGCCGAGTTTGCCCACGTCGTGCAGGATGCCCGAGAAGCGCAGCGCTTCCAGGCGCTCCCCGCTCATGCCCAGCTCGCGGGCGATCAGCACCGACGCGCGGCCCACGCGCTCGCTGTGGCCGCGCGTGTAGCGGTCCTTGAGGTCGACGGCCTGCACCAGGGCCCGCACCGTGGCCTGGTGGGCGGCCCGTTCACGGCGGCAGCGGTCCAGGACCCAGGAGGAGATGGACAGCGGCAGCAGCACCAGCAGCGCCGCGACGGGACCGTAGACGCTCTGCCACAGGACGGCCATCATCAGGCCCGCCGGGCCGTGGACCAGCGGGGGCACCAGCGCCCCGGGCAGCCGGCCCCGCCAGGCCGAGCGCGGCGACCGGCCCTCGGCGGTGACCAGGGCTCCGCCGTCGAGGGCGGCCATGACCAGGGCGAAGACGAGGCCCGCCACCAGGGCGGGCAGCAGCGCGTACGGAAGGCCGGAACCGCCGGGCACATGGGCGAAGACCTCCGAGGCCAGGCCTCCCGCCAGCACGTACTGCCCCGCATGCCACAGCCGCCGCACCCACACCGGCCGCGGCTCCCCCCGCCCGGCGAGCGCACCGGGCACCGCGACCAGCCCCGCGGCGGCGGGCGGCAGCAGGAAGGCCCCGGCGAGCAGCACGGGAAGGACGGGCGCACAGCGCGGCACCCGCTCGCACACCGCGCACACGGCCGCGAGGAGCAGCACCGCACCCCAGGGGACGCCCGATCCGGGGTGCACGGCGGGCAGCGTGCACACCGCGGCGGCCAGCACCACGCAGGCGATGTAGCCGCGCGCGGCCGCTGGAAGTGCCCCCATGGCGCGCCCCTCCCCGTACCGTCCCGGACATGACGTCAGGTTGGGGAGAATAGGCTTCCGGCGGGCCGGGCAAACGGGATCCGGGTATTGGACCGTCCGTTCGGGTGACGTTCCCCGGTCCGACGGTTTGGATCACCCCGGAACCGGTCCGGAGCCACTCCGGGCGCACGCGCCCCCGGAGCCCGCCCCGAGGCGTCCGGCCGGGGGTGGCCGGCTACCGCTCCTGGGCGACGCTGCGCGCCTGCGCCTCGGCCGCCTTGGCCTCGGCCACCACGTCCTGCTCGGGCACCGCCTGGCCGGCCCGGATCATGTCGATCCGGCCCATCACCTTGGACCGCAGGTCGGCGGGCACGTCGTCGTGGCCGCAGCAGCGCTTGACGAGCTTCTTCACCGCCTGCTCCAGGCCGTACTTCTCCAGGCAGGGCGAGCATTCGTCGATATGCACCTCGAACTCGGCGCACTTGCCCTCGGGCATCTCGTGGTCGAGGAACTCGTAGAGATGGTCGAGGACTTCAGAGCAGTCCGTCTCGTGCGGGTCTCCGCAGCTCATGAGTCCGAGCCTTTCCGATTGTGCGACTCGTCGGAACCGTTCGGCACGTTGCCGGCCCCCGCGGGGACCAGACCGCGCTCACGGGCATAGTCCTCCAGCAGCCCGCGCAGCTGACGGCGGCCGCGGTGCAGCCGGGACATCACCGTGCCGATGGGGGTACCCATGATGTCCGCGATCTCCTTGTAGGCAAAGCCCTCGACGTCCGCGAGGTAGACCGCTATGCGGAATTCCTCGGGAATGGCCTGGAGGGCCTCCTTGACGTCGGAGTCGGGAAGATGGTCGAGCGCCTGGGACTCGGCGGAGCGCAGCCCGGTCGACATGTGCGACTCGGCACGCGCCAGCTGCCAGTCCTCGATCTCCTCGGACGCGCTGCGCAGCGGCTCGCGCTGCTTCTTGCGGTACGAGTTGATGAAGGTGTTGGTCAGAATGCGGTAGAGCCACGCCTTGAGGTTGGTCCCGTCACGGAACTGGTGGAAGGACGCGTAGGCCTTGGCGTACGTCTCCTGCACCAGGTCCTCGGCGTCCGCAGGATTGCGCGTCATGCGCAGTGCGGCCGAATACATCTGGTCCAGGAATGTGAGCGCATCACGCTCGAACCGGGCACTGCGCTCGGCGGCGCTCTCCGTGCCCGCACCCTCGGTGCGCTCCACGGGCTCCCCCGCGTCGGTACCGGCGACCGGACCCACCTCCTCCAGCAGCGCTGCGGGACCGGAGAGGGACCCGCTCGTTTCGGAGAATAGACGACGATCCGGTCCACCCGCCGCTCCGGCCGCGGTCGGCAGGCCCGCGCTCATGACCGCCCATCCGAGGTCGGCCGTCTGCGGGCGGGACGGGCATGCGATCGAACCCATGCGGGGAGCTCCCATTCCATACGTCGTGCCGGTGCGTTGCTTTGCTACGTCCGGTTAACAGCCGTGCGGCGCGGCGCATTCCCGCTCCACCGGGGCGTTCACCGGGGATTCACCGCAGCCGGAGCCCCGTGAGCCAGTCCGCCACCGCGCCGGTGATCACCGCGAGCGCGTCCTCCTGGGTGACGTCCGCCTTCTTCGGCACCGCGAAGCCGTGGTCCCCGAAGGGCACCGCGACCGGTGCGCTGCCGGACGGGAATTCCTCGGGGCGGCCGAACGGGTCACGCGCGCCCTGCACGACGAGCACGGGCAGGCCCGCCCCCGTCAGTTCGTCCGCGCGGGACTTCTCCGGCTTTCCCGGCGGGTGCAGCGGGAAGCTCAGCGCGAGGACGGCCGCGGCGCCGAGCTCCTGCGCCGTACGGCAGGCGACGCGCGCGCCCGCGCTGCGGCCGCCGGCCACCACCGGCACGCCGGGGGCGGCGAGCGCGGGCCACAGGGCGCGCCACGCCTCGTCGAGCGCCTTGGGTGCGGGCGCGACCTTCCGGCCGGCCACGCGCCAGGGCTGCTCGACGAGGGCCACGGTGACGCCGTTGCGGGGCAGGGCGGCGGCCAAGGCCGTCAGGTCGCGCGCCTCGACGCCGCCGCCCGCACCGTGCCCGAGGGCCAGCACCAGGCGGGGCTTCCCCGCCGCGGGGTGCCAGTGGATCCGGGCCTCGCCGCCGGGGGTCTGCACGGACTCGACGTGGGTCTGTGATGCGTTGGTCACGTCCCCATCCTGCCGCCACCCACTGACAACGGGACTCGGCACGCTCCGCACGCTGGAAGTCCGCACGCCAGAAGCAGGCTAGAAGAGCGTCGTCTCCTCCGGCGCCGGCAGTTCCTTCAGCAGTTCGGGGCCGTTGTTGCGGACGTCGCTGACCGCCGTGGCCACCGGATAGGCCCGGACCGACCCGGGCGGGGGCGGGGCCAGCAGGTGCCGCAGCTCCGCGGGATCGGTGCACGTGGGGTCCAGCCAGGCCGCCCACCGGTCCGGGGGCAGCACCAGCGGCATCCGCGGGTGGATCTCGGCGAGCGAGCGGGGTCCGGGTTCACCGGCCTCCGCGGACGGCACGGCGTGGGCGAACGGCTCCGGCTCCGCCTCGGTGGTGATCACCGAGCAGGTGGCCCACCACGCCTGCGGGTGGTCCGGCGGCAGCGTCGGGTCGCGCCAGAACTCGTACACCCCGGCCATCGCCATCACCGAGCCGTCGGCGGGAGTGACGAAGTACGGCTGTTTCCGGGTCCTCTTTCTGCGGCCCTGTTCCTCCAGTTCGCGCTCCTGCGCGCCCGTGACCCACTCGTAGTAGCCGTCCGCCGGGAGCAGACAGCGCCGGGACTCGAACGCCCTCCGGAAGGACGGCTTCTCGTGGACCGTCTCCGCCCGGGCGTTGATCATCCGCGCCGCGCCCTCCGGCGACTTGGCCCACGACGGGACCAGCCCCCAGCGCAGAACGCGCAGCTGACGAACCGGACGCCGGTCCGCTGCGTCTTTAAGAGGACGCTCGAGCACCGCATGGACGCTCTTCGTCGGCGCCACGTTCCAGTCCGGAGCCAGCGTCTCCTCCGGTTCCCACTTCTCCACCCCGAAGAGCCCGACCAGGTCCTCCGGCCTCCGGCTCGCCGCATATCGACCGCACATGAGTGCCACAGTGCCACGTAGACGCAAGGAGCGGATCACCGATGGACAGCACCACCGCCACCGAGCTCTGGGACCGCGTCGTCGGCAGCCAGCCCGCCCCCGACCTCTGGCTGGTGATCGTCACCGCAGCGGTGGCCCTCGGCGCGGTCGTCCCCTGGAGCGTCTGGCGCATCACCCGCAACGCCGTGACCATTGCGCACGAGGGCGGCCACGCGCTCGTCGCCCTGCTCAGCGGGCGCCGGCTGGACGGCATCCGGCTGCACTCCGACACCTCCGGGCTGACCGTCTCGCGCGGCCGCCCGACCGGCCTCGGCATGATCCTGACCGCCGCCGCCGGCTACACCGCGCCCTCCCTGCTGGGCCTGGCCGGTGCCGGACTGCTGGCCGCCGGGCACATCACCGCCCTGCTGTGGGGCGCGGCCGTGCTGCTCGCCGCGATGCTGGTGATGATCCGCAACGCCTACGGAATGCTGACGGTGGTCCTTACGGGCGCGGCCTTCGTCCTGGTGTCCTGGCTGGCCGGACCACAGGTGCAGGCCGCGTTCGCGTACGGGGTGGTGTGGTTCCTGCTGCTGGGCGGCGTCCGCCCGCCGTTCGAGCTGCAGCGCAAGCGGCGCCGCGGAGGCGCCGCGGACTCCGACGCGGACCAGCTGGCGCGGCTGACGGGCATCCCGGCGGCAGCCTGGCTGCTGCTCTTCCACGTCGTCACCCTCTGCTCGCTCGCGGCGGGCGCGCGCTGGCTGCTCGGGGTGTGAACGTCCGGCCGCTCGGAGCGTGACCGTTTGACTGCCCGGAGTGTGACTGTGAGCAAGCCACTAAGGTAAGGGGCATGACCGAGAGCCCCGCGCACACCGACCTCTGGCCCGCACCGCTCGCCACGCGAGCCGTCGACGCGACGGTCACCGTGCCAGGATCGAAGTCGGTCACCAACCGTGGCCTCGTCCTGGCCGCCCTGGCCGCCGAGCCGGGCTGGCTGCGCCGGCCGCTGCGCTCCCGGGACACCCTGCTGATGGCCGAGGCGCTGCGCGCCATGGGCGTCGGGATCGAGGAGGGCGTGGGCCCCGACGGCACCGGCGAGGCCTGGCGCGTCATCCCCGCCCGGCTGCACGGCCCGGCCACGGTCGACGTCGGCAACGCCGGCACGGTCATGCGCTTCCTGCCGCCGGTGGCCGCGCTGGCCGACGGCCCGGTGCGCTTCGACGGCGACCCGCGCAGCTACGAGCGCCCCCTGCACGGCGTGATCGACGCGCTGCGCGCCCTCGGCGCGCGCATCGACGACAACGACCGCGGCGCGCTCCCCCTGACCGTCCACGGCGCGGGCGCCCTCGACGGCGGCCCGGTGCAGATCGACGCGTCCTCGTCCTCGCAGTTCGTCAGCGCCCTGCTGCTGTCCGGGCCGCGCTTCAACCAGGGCGTCGAGGTCCGCCACGTCGGCTCCGCGCTGCCCTCGCTGCCGCACATCCGGATGACCGTGGACATGCTGCGCGCGGCCGGTGCCCAGGTCGACACCCCCGAGTCGGGCGGCGAGCCGGACGTCTGGCGGGTCTCCCCCAGTGCCCTGCTCGGCCGCGACCTGGTCGTCGAGCCCGACCTGTCCAACGCGGCGCCGTTCCTGGCCGCGGCCCTCGTCACCGGCGGCCGCGTCACGATCCCCGACTGGCCGGAGCGCACCACCCAGCCGGGCGACGCGCTGCGCGAGATCTTCACCGCCATGGGCGGTTCCTGCGAACTGACCGAGGCGGGCCTGACGTTCACCGGCACCGGCCGGATCACGGGCATCGACGCCGACCTGCACGAGGTCGGCGAGCTCACCCCGGTGATCGCCGCGGTGGCGGCGCTGGCCGACTCCGAGTCGGTGCTGCGCGGCATCGCGCACCTGCGGCTGCACGAGACCGACCGGCTCGCGGCGCTCGCCAAGGAGATCAACGAGCTCGGCGGCGACGTCGCCGAGACCGAGGACGGGCTGGTCATCCGGCCGCGCCCGCTGCACGGCGGCGTCTTCCACACCTACGAGGACCACCGGCTGGCCACCGCGGGCGCCGTCATCGGCCTGGCCGTGTCCGGGGTCCAGGTGGAGAACGTCGCGACCACCGCCAAGACCCTCCCCGACTTCCCGGCGCTGTGGGCCGGCATGCTCGGGTCCGCCGCGGGGGCGACGACGGTGTCGAGAGCCTGAGAAAGCCGGTACGTCCCATGCGCCGCTACGGCAAGCACACCGACGAGGACGACGTCCGCGTCCGCCCCAACCGCAAGGGCAACCGCCCCCGCACCACCATCCGCCCCAAGCACGAGGACGCGGCCGAGGGCTTCGTCCTGACCGTCGACCGCGGCCGGCTGACCGTCCTCGTCGAGGACCGCACCATCACGGCGATGAAGGCGCGCGAACTCGGCCGCAAGGGCGTGGTCGTGGGCGACCGCGTCGCCGTCGTGGGCGACCTCAGCGGCGCCAAGGACACCCTGGCGCGCATCGTCCGGGTCGAGGAGCGCAGCTCCGTGCTGCGCCGCACGGCCGACGACGACGATCCGTTCGAGCGCGTGGTCGTCGCCAACGCCGACCAGCTGGCGATCGTCACCGCCCTCGCCGACCCCGAGCCGCGCCCCCGGCTGATCGACCGCTGTCTGGTCGCCGCGTACGACGCGGGGCTGGAGCCGCTGCTCGTGCTGACGAAGTCGGACCTGGCCCCGGCCGAGAAGCTGATGGAGTCCTACGGGGCGCTGGGCCTGCCGTACGTGGTCACCAACCGCGAGGAGCTGGCCGACGGCGACGCGGCCGCCCGGGTGCGGGAGCGGCTGGGCGGCCGGATCACCGCATTCGTGGGGCACTCCGGCGTGGGCAAGACGACCCTGGTCAACCACCTCGTCCCGGACCGCCAGCGGGCCACGGGGCACGTCAACGCGGTCACCGGCCGCGGCCGGCACACCACCACCTCGGCGCTGGCCCTGCCGCTCCCGGACGGCAGCGGCTGGGTGATCGACACCCCGGGCGTGCGGTCCTTCGGGCTGCACCACGTGGATCCCTCGCGGGTCATCCACGCCTTCCCCGACCTGGAGCCGGGCACCGAGGAGTGCCCGCGCGCGTGCAGCCACGACGAGCAGGACTGCGCGCTGGACCAGTGGGTGACGGACGGTCACGCCGATCCGCAGCGGCTCTACTCCCTGCGCCGGCTGCTCGCGACCCGGGAGCGGCGCGAAGGCGACTGATCGCCTACGTTTGCGAGTGACCGCCCGCGGCAAGGGCATCAGGGGCACTGAGGCTCGTGATGCGCACGGCGGTCACGGACACGGGAGGCAATCCGATGGCGTGGCTGCTGGTGGTCGTCGCAGGTCTGCTGGAAACCGGTTTCGCCGTCTGTCTGAAGCTCTCGCACGGCTTCACCCGCCTGTGGCCCACGATCGCCTTCGCGTGCTTCGCGCTCGGCAGCTTCGGCCTGCTGACCCTCGCGCTGAAGAAGCTCGACGTCGGCCCGGCCTACGCCGTGTGGACGGGCATCGGCGCGGCCGGCACGGCCATTTACGGCATGGTCTTCCTGGGCGACCTGGTCTCCACGCTCAAGCTCGTCTCGATCTCCCTGGTGATTCTCGGGGTGATCGGGCTGCAGCTGTCCGGTTCGGCGCACTGACTCCGCATCGGAGCACGCCGCATCAGAGCACGGCGTCGCCCCGCAGGGTGCGGACCAGGCAGGCGACGCTTGCAGCCGCCTCCTCGTCCGAGGCCGCCGGGGCGATCACGTAGGACAGGGTGAGCCGGACCGCCGCCTCGCAGGCCCGCCGGGTGCCTTCGCGGTCCGCGTCGCGTCCCGTACTGACCGCCCCGACCGCGCTGTCGCGCATCCGCTCGGCCAGTGCGCCCGGCGTGGGCGCCCCGCGCGCCGGTGCGCCGCCCGGCCCGGGCGCCGCGCGCGGGGCGGGGACGGCCGGCGCGGCGGCGGCAGGCAGCCGCTCACCGCGGCAGCCGGTGAGCGCTGCCCGCACCAAGGGATTGGCCCGCGCGGCCCGCAGCGTCCACAGGGCGAGGGCGGCGCAGCAGTCGCCCGCGTCGGCGCCGTCGCGGGCGGTGTCGGCGAGGGAACGTTCCACCCCGGCGAGGAAGGAGTCGGCCTCGCGGCGCACCAGGGCGCGCGCCAGGCCGTCCTTGCTGCCGAATTCGTTGTACAGGGTCTGCCGGGAGACCCCGGCCGCGGCCGCGACGTCGACCATCCGGACCCCGTGCCAGGGCCGGGCGCCGAGCGCCGTGAAGGCCGCGTCCAGCAAGAGTTCTCGTGCCGCGGGCATCGTCGCCTCCTGGGCCTTTCGGCCGCACGACGGTCGTGGCCACAGAATTGACGTGCAGCCAGACGGTGTCAAGACCACGGGCGGGCCGCACGTGCCCGGGGCGGGGCCGCAGGTAGTGTGCTGCCATGTCCGACTACCACGATGATCTGCGTCTGGCCCATGTACTGGCGGACGCCGCCGATGCGGCGACCATGGACCGGTTCAAGGCCCTGGACCTCAAGGTCGAGACCAAACCGGACATGACTCCGGTGAGCGAGGCGGACAAGGCCGCCGAGGAACTGATCCGCGGCCAGCTGCAGCGGGCCCGGCCGCGCGATGCGGTGCTGGGCGAGGAGTTCGGCAGCGAGGGCGCCGGCCCGCGCCGCTGGGTGATCGACCCGATCGACGGCACCAAGAACTACGTGCGCGGGGTGCCGGTGTGGGCCACGCTCATCTCGCTCATGGTGCACGGCCCCGGCGGCTACCACCCGGTGTTGGGCGTCGTCTCGGCCCCGGCGCTGGGCCGTCGCTGGTGGGCGGCGCAGGGCTCCGGCGCGTACACCGGGCGCAGTCTGTCCTCGGCGACGCGGCTGCAGGTCTCGCGGGTGGGGCGGATCCAGGACGCGTCGTTCGCGTACTCGTCGCTGTCGGGCTGGGAGGAGCGCGGCAAGCTGCCGGACTTCCTTGACCTCACCCGGAACTGCTGGCGCACGCGCGGCTACGGCGACTTCTGGCCGTACATGATGGTCGCCGAGGGCTCGGTGGACATCTGCGCGGAGCCGGAGCTGTCGCTGTGGGACATGGCGGCGAACGTCGTCATCGTCGAGGAGGCGGGCGGCCGGTTCACCGGGCTGGACGGGGTGCCGGGGCCGCACAGCGGCAACGCCGCCGCGTCGAACGGCCTGCTGCACGACGAACTGCTGCACTACCTGGGCTCATAGAGGGCCGTAAACTCCCTGTTTCCTCCACGGGACACCTCTTGTCCACCTCCTGACGGCGTGTGAAGATGACACTCCGATGCTTGTGAACTTGTGAATCCCTGCCCGGGGTTCACGGTCCGCCAAGGAGGTGGCTGAAGGCCATGCTCGTCCGCGACGCCATGAGCACGGTGATCCTCGTCATCGGTCCCGCACACACCCTCCGGCAGGCAGCGCGGCTGATGTCCGCGCGCAAGGTCGGTGCCGCCGTCGTCCTCGACCCCGATGCCGGCGGCCTCGGCATTCTCACCGAACGCGACATCCTCAACGCGGTGGGCGCCGGGCTGGACCCGGACCGCGAGACGGTCCAGGGCCACACGACGACCGACGTCGTCTTCGCGGCCCCCGGGTGGACCCTGGAGGAGGCCGCCGCCGCCATGGCGCACGGCGGCTTCCGGCACCTGATCGTCCTCGACCGCCACGAGGCCGCGGGGGTGGTGTCGGTGCGCGACATCCTGCGCTGCTGGGTGCCGCAGCGGACGCCCGCGGGCGCGCTGGCGGCGCACCGATAAAAGGCCGAAGAGGCCGGAGCCCCGTGGCGTCCGGCCTCTTCGGTGGGTACGGCAAGCGTCCGTCAGCCCCTCAGGGCCTGGACAGCGGCTTCCAGTCGCTTGCCGTAGTCGGGGTCCGCCTGGCGGAAGTTGCCGATCGCCCGCTCGGCGATCTCGTCGCGCGACACCTTGGCGATGAAGCCGGCGAGGTTGGCGATCAGCCGCTCCTTCTCCGGCTCGGACATCAGCCGGTAGAGGTTGCCCGCCTGGACGAAGTCGTTGTCCTCGGCGTGCGCGGGGGCGGGGTGGGTGCCGGTCGGCCCGGTGACGGCGGCCGGCTGCCACAGCGGCCGGTCCGTCTGGAAGGGGCCGCCGAAGCTGTTCGGCTCGTAGTTCTTCGCCCGGCCGTGGCGGCCGTCGTAGGCGTAGCCGTCACGGCTGTTGGTCCGCGCGACGGTGGCGTGCGGGCGGTTGACCGGCAGGTGGTCGGCGTTGATGCCGACGCGGTAGCGGTGGGCGTCGCCGTAGGCGAAGAGCCGGCCCTGGAGCATCTTGTCCGGCGACGGGCCGATGCCCGGGACGAAGTGCGCCGGGGAGAAGATCGACTGCTCGACCTCGGCGAAGATGTTGTCGGGGTTGCGGTTGAGCTCCAGCCTGCCGATCTCGATCGGCGGGTAGTCCTCGTGCGGCCACACCTTGGTGAGGTCGAACGGGTTGAAGCGGTAACTCGCCGCCTCCTCCGCGGGCATGATCTGCACCTGCACGGTCCAGCTCGGGAAGTCGCCGCGCTCGATGGCCTCGCGCAGGTCGCGCTGGTGGCTGTCGGGGTCCTCGCCGGCCAGCCTGTTGGCCTCGTCCTGGACGAGACTCTTGACGCCCTGGTCGGTCTTGAAGTGGTACTTGACCCAGAAGACCTCGCCCGCCTCGTTGTTCCACTGGTACGTGTGCGAGCCGTAGCCGTTCATGTGGCGGTACGAGGCCGGGATGCCGCGGTCGCCGAAGAGCCAGGTCACCTGGTGGGTGGACTCGGGCGACAGGCCCCAGAAGTCCCAGACGTTGTCCGCCTCCTGGGAGCCCGTGTAGGGGTCGCGCTTCTGGGTGTGGATGAAGTCCGGGAACTTGATGGCGTCCTTGATGAAGAACACCGGGGTGTTGTTGCCGACGAGGTCGTAATTGCCCTCCTCGGTGTAGAACTTGAGCGCGAAGCCGCGGGGGTCGCGCACCGCGTCCGCCGCGCCGAGGTTGCCCGCGACGGTGGAGAAGCGCAGGAACGTCTCCGTCTGCTTGCCGACCTCGGACAGGAACTTCGCCCTGGTGTACCGGGTGACGTCCGCGGTCACCGTGAACGTGCCGTACGCGCCGGCGCCGCGGGCGTGCACGACGCGCTCCGGGATGCGCTCGCGGTTGAAGTGCGCGAGC
Source organism: Streptomyces sp. NPDC002536 (assembly GCF_053594995.1). Taxonomy (NCBI): domain Bacteria; kingdom Bacillati; phylum Actinomycetota; class Actinomycetes; order Kitasatosporales; family Streptomycetaceae; genus Streptomyces; species Streptomyces sp. NPDC002536. The sequence continues at coordinate 57,748 of NZ_JBSFWU010000006.1, read as the reverse complement.
TTCTCCAGCAGCAGCTGGTCCTGCACCAGGACGGGGCCGCCGACGCCCGCGGTCTCGCTGTTCTGGTTGTCCGCGACCGGAGCTCCGGACTCCGTGGTCAGCGGGCCCGTGGTCGTTGCCGCCTCGCCGTTCAGCGTCACGTATGCCTCCGTCGTCTCGACTGCCTCGCGGCCGTCTGGCCTCGTCTCGAAAACGATCCTACATTGGACTTAGTCCAAGTCAAGATGAAGGTGATCTGGAGACAGGTTCCATGGGTGGACAAGGGCCACTGCTACGCTGGTCCTATCTGACTGATAGGTGAATGGCATGAGTGACCTGCTGGAACGGCTCCGGGGACGCGGCTGGCGGCTGACCGCGCAGCGACGCGTCGTCGCGGAAGTACTCGACGGGGACCACGTCCACTACACGGCGGACGAGGTCCACGCCAAGGCCGCCGAGCTGCTGCCGGAGATCTCGCGCGCGACGGTGTACAACACGCTGGGGGAGCTGGTCTCCCTCGGCGAGGTCCTCGAGGTGAGCACGGACGGCCGCGCCAAGCGCTACGACCCCAACGCACACCACGCGCACCAGCACCTGGTGTGCTCCCGCTGCGGCACGATCCGCGACGTCCACCCGGCCGGCGACCTGCTGGCGGGCCTGCCGGCCGACGAGCGCTTCGGCTTCCAGGTCTCGGCGGTCGAGGTGACGTACCGCGGCATCTGCCCCGGCTGCACCGGCACGGCATGACGAAAGGCCCGGATCCTGAAGGATCCGGGCCTTTCGTGAGCAGTAGCGGGGACAGGATTTGAACCTGCGACCTCTGGGTTATGAGCCCAGCGAGCTACCGAGCTGCTCCACCCCGCGTCGGTGAACACACTCTAACGCGCGCATGACCGGCGACGCAAACCCCTTCCGTTACGCCGTGAGCTCCTGCTGCAGTGCGTCCCGCAGCCGGGCCGCCCGCTCGGAGACCTCCGCCGGACCCAGCTCGACCGCGTGGGCGCACCACATCTGCCCCTCGGCCAGGTCGCCCCGGCGGGCCGCCAGCAGGGCGAGCCGCAGCGCGGCGCGCCCGTGCCCGGCCTCGGCGGCCCGGGCCCACCACATGGCGGCCTCCGGCTCGCTGCCCTCGCGGGCCAGCAGCAGCCCGAGGTTGAAGGCGCCGTTGCGGCTGCCCGCCTCGGCCGCCTCGCGGTACCAGTGCGCCGCCTCGACCACGTCCCCGCGCTCGGCGACGAGCATGCCGAGCCGCACCTGGGCTCGGCGGTGCCCCTGCCGGGCGGCCACCTCGTACCACTCCTCGCTCTGCGCACGGGTGTCGTCGTCGCGGTCGAGCAGGGCACCCAGCCGGAAGGCCGCCTCCGCGCTGCCGCCGCGCACGGCGATGCGCAGGTGCCGCTCAGCCTCCCCGTCCTCGGCGCCGCCGTCCCGCAGCAGGGCCATGGCGACCTGGAGGGCCGCCTCGGTGTGCCCGGCGGCGGCGGCGCGCTCGTACCACTGGCGGGCCAGCTGCTCCTCGTCGCGCCCGGCGTAGAGGATGCCCAGGTTGAACGCGGCGTCCACGCTGCCGGCCTCGGCGGCCTTGGAGAACCACGGCTCGGCGCCGGCCGGGTCGCCGCCCTGGAGCAGCAGCACGGCCAGGGCGTTGGCGGCCTCGCGGTGCCCGGCGTAGGCGGCGCGGCGGTACCACTGCTCGGCCTGTGCGGTGCGGCCCTGCTCGGCGCAGAGCAGGCCGAGGTTGTACGCGCCGTTGACGTCGCCCGCGTCCAGGGCGGCGCGGTACCAGCGCTCGGCCTGCTGGGCCTCACCGCGGTCGGCGTGCAGGGCGCCCAGCGCGTTGGCCGCGTTGCCGTCGCCCTCCTGGGCGGCGCGGCGCCACCAGACGGCCGCGCTGTCCAGGTCCCCGGCGTCGCGCAGCAGGAAGCCCAGGGCGCAGGCGGCGCGCGGCTCCCCGTCCTTGGCGGAGGTCAGGTACCAGCGGGCGGCCTCCTGGGTCTCGCCGCGCGCCTCCAGCAGGGTGCCGAGGTGCAGGGCGGCGCGGCGGTGGCCGCGGGCGGCGGCCTGCCGGTACCACTGCTCGGCCTCGCCGGCCGGGCCGTCGGTGCGCGGGCCCTTGGCCGCGTGGGCGCGCAGGTCGCGTACGGAGGTGTCCCCGCCGCCCGCGCTCACCTGCCGGGGGATGGCGGGGCCGAGCCCGCCGGCGAGGGAGCCGGGCCCGCCGGGGTCCTGTGACCCGGCGCCCGGCGCCCGGCCGTCGAGTATCCGCGCAAGGCGGTACGCGGCCTCGCGGTGCCCGCGCTCGGCGGCGGAGCGGAACCAGCGCTCGGCGCCCACGTCGCTGCGGTGCTCCAGGAGGTCGGCCAGGGCGTACGCGCCCAGGGCGTGGCCGGACTCGGCGGACTGGCGCAGCCAGTACTCGGCGGCCGGCTCGTCGCCGCGCTCGCGGTGGTAGCGGCCGAGGGCGTGCGCGGCCGCGGAGGAGCCGGCGACGGCGGCGACGCGCCACCAGCCGGCGGCCTCGTCGGCGTAGCCGCGCTGGTGCAGCAGGACGCCCAGGTTGTTGGCGGCGGAGCGGTCGCCCTCGGCGGTGGCGGCGCGCAGGTGGCGCTCGGCCCCGTCGAGGTCTCCGCGGCGCAGCAGCAGGGCGCCGAGCATGCTCAGGGACGCGGGGTCGCCGGACTCGGCGGCGCGGCGGCGGGCGGTCTCCAGCTCCAGGTCGCCCCCGTCCCCGGCGGACGACGGGGCGAAGGCCGAGGCGCGGGTGCCGCCTGCGGGGCCGTCCGCCCCCGGGCCGTACACGGACGTGTCACGGCCGTCCTGATCGCTCCCGTCACCGGGAGCTGCCACAAGCCGACGGGTCTCCAACAGCCTCGCCCTGTCCCCCATAAGTCCCATCGTCGCACTCCCGCAACCTGCGTACACCTGGAATACCGCAGCCAGTGAGGTCACTTCAGCGTTTTGTCGACTTCCCGACTTCCCGACACGGCGGTGCTCCAAACTCTAATCAAAACCCCCGCACACAACCCGCACAGACCGGCCCGCGCCGGGTCTGGACTGCTGTCCGGTCCGACCCCCGCACGAGCGCACGGCAGTCCAACGGTCGTACAGACGGTCCGCAGATGCGACAAGGCCCGGAGTCCGAGAACTCCGGGCCTTGTCCTGTGAGTAGCGGGGACAGGATTTGAACCTGCGACCTCTGGGTTATGAGCCCAGCGAGCTACCGAGCTGCTCCACCCCGCGTCGTTGTAGGGCAACCTTACCACGACGCGGGGCGGTCCCTTACTGGCTGCCCGGCTTGCCTCCGTTCCCGGCCGCCGAGGCCTCGGCCTTGGCGGCGCGGTCGAGGGCGTCCTTCAGGGACTGCTGGGCCTTGCCGTACGCCGCCCAGTCCTTGGCGTCGAGCGCCTTCTGGCCGGCCTCGAAGGCGTCCTGAGCATCCTTCAGGGCCTGCTGGACGTCGGCGTTCTGGGAGGCGGGCGGCTTGGTGGTGCCCTCGGCCGGCGGCTTGGTGCCGGGCTCGGGACCCTTCACCCCGAACACCACGTCGAGCGCCTGCGTGAGGTTGTCCTCGAAGGCGGTCTTGTCGCCGTAGGTGACCAGAACCTTCTTCAGCAGCGGGTAGTTGGTGCCGGCACCGCGCACGTACACCGGCTCGACGTAGAGCAGCCCGTCGTCGAGCGGGACGGTCAGCAGATTGCCGTACTCGATCTCGGAGTCGCCCCGCTTCAGGATATTGATCTTGTTCGCGATCTCCGGGTCGCCGTTGAACTTGCTCTGCACCTGCTGCGGACCGGAGACCGTGGTCTCCGACGGCAGCTTGAGGAGCCGGATCTTCCCGTAGTCCGGACTCGTGGCGTTCGCGTCCACCGCCATGAACGCACCGAGGTTCTCCCGGCTCTTGGGCGTGAACGTCGTGGTGAGCGAGAAGGTCTGCGCCTTCTGGTCCGGCATCTTCATGCTCAGGTAATACGGCGGAACCGCGTTGCCCGACTTGTTCGTCGGGTCGTCCGGCACCTGCCAGCGCTCACTGCCGGTGTAGAACGTGCCCGGGTTGGTGACGTGGTAGCGGGTGAGCAGTTCACGCTGCACCTTGAACAGGTCCTGCGGGTAACGGAGATGGTCCAGCAGCCCGGAGGAGATCTGGCTCTTCGCCTTCACCGTGCCCGGGAATGCCTTCATCCAGGTCTTGAGCACCGGGTCCTCGGTGTCCCACTGGTACAGCTTCACCGTGCCGTCGTAGGCGTCGACCGTGGCCTTGACGGAATTGCGGATGTAGTTGACCTGGTTCTGCTGGGCGACCACCGCGCGCTGCCCGTTGGTCAGCGAGTCCGCGGTCGTGTCGCCGAGGGTCGTACGGGACGCATAGGGATAGCCGTTGGTCGTGGTGTAGGCGTCGACGATCCACTGGATGCGGCCGTCGACCACGGCCGGATAGGCGTCGCCGTCGATGGTCAGCCAGGGGGCGACGGCCTCCACGCGCTCCTTGGGCGTGCGGTTGTAGAGAATGCGCGAGCCGTCGCCGATGGCACCGGAGTAGAGGATCTGCGGCTCGCCGAACGCCACCGCATAGGCGGCGCGGTTGACCGGGTTCGAGAGGCTCACACCGCTCTTGCCCTCGTAGCTGTAGCTCTTCTCGCCCTGGTCGCCGGAGTAGTCCAGCTCCTTCTGCGGGCCGCCGACGATCGAGTACTGCGTCGTCTTCTCGCCGTAGTACACGCGCTGCTCGTACGGGCCGAGCTTGCCGTCCGTCGGCAGGTTCTTCTCGGTGAAGTCCGGGGCGCCGCCGTCGACGGTGTTGGTGCCCTTGGCCGTGATGGCACCGTATCCGTGGGTGTACTTGAAGTGGTCGTTGATCCAGTTGCGCTCGGGAATCCCGTTGATGTTCAGCTCGCGCAGACCGATGACCGTGTCCTGCTCCTTGCCGTCGACCTTGTAGCGGTCGACGTCCAGGGTGGACGGGAACTGGTAGTACCCGCGCACCTGCTGGAGCTGCTGGAAGGTGGGCGAGACGATGTTCGGGTCGAGCAGCCGGAGGCTGGCCGTGGAATCCGCGTCCGCGCGCAGCTTCTGCTTGTCCTTGCCGTTCAGATCGCTGCTGCCCGGATAGTCCTTCACCTGAGCGTCGTCGATGCCGTAGGCCTCACGCGTCGCGGTGATGTTCTTCTTGATGTACGGGGCTTCCTTGGCCTGCTCGTTCGGCTGGACCTGGAACTTCTGCACGATCGCCGGGTAGAGCCCGCCGATCAGCACCGCCGAGAGCACCATCAGGCCGAAGCCGATCACCGGCAGCTGCCAGGTGCGCCGCCAGAGCGTCGCGAAGAACAGCACCGCACAGATCAGCGCGATGATGAACAGGATCGTCTTGGCCGGCAGATAGGCGTTCGCGTCCACATACCGCAGACCCGTCCAGCCCTCGGTCGACTTCAGCCCGCTGGACTTCACCGCCAGCCCGTACCGGTCCAGCCAGTACGCAACGGCCTTGAGCATCACGAAGAAGCCGAGCAGCACGGACAGATGCCCCGTGGCGGCGGCCGTGGCCCGCCCGCCGGGGCTGGTCAGCCGCAGCCCGCCGTAGAGGTAGTGCACCAGCGCGGCGGCGATCAGCGAGAGCACCGTCGCGGCGAAGCCGAAGCTCAGCAGGAAGCGGTACCAGGGCAGGTCGAAGGTGTAGAACGCGATGTCCTTGTGGAACTGCGGGTCCTTCTGGCCGAACGGCACCGCGTTCACCCACTGCAGCCACGTGCGCCACTGCCCGGCGGCGGACGCACCGGCCACCAGGCCGACGAGCGCGGAGACCGCCAGCAGGGCCCACCGCTTGTACGGGGCGATGCTCATCCGGTAGCGGTCGAGGCTCTGCTGCTCCATCGACATCGCGCTCAGCGGCGGCCGCAGCCGGTGCGCCAGCCAGATGTTGACCCCCACCGCGAGGGCCATCAGCACACCGAAGACGGCGAACAGGCCGATCTTGGTGCCGAGGGTGGTGGTGAAGACCGAGGAGTAGTCCACGGAGCGGTACCAGAGCCAGTCGGTCCAGAACCCCGCGAACATGACGAAGAGCATGGCCAGCACCGCCAGCACACCCAGGGTCGTCAGCAGGGTCCGCAGCCGTCGCGACGGCCGTCCGACTCTGATCCGTGGCCCCGTGGGGCCTCCGCCGCGGTCCGGCATCTGGAAAGCCAAGGTGCGCACCTCGAAGTTCGCTGTCGATGGAGCTGTCGATCAGGCCCAGGCGATAGTAGGACCCAGTGTGGCAACTTACCGAGGCTTTACTCGGTTCCCGATTTCGGCCCTTCTCGGTGCACGATATTGAGCATGTCCAGCAACACCGGCTCCTCGAGCCTCCCCGACCCCAGCGCTCCCATGGCCGCGAGCCCGCTGACCCGTGCCGTCCTCGAGATCGACGAATACGCCGCCACGCTCGGCTGGGACCAGCCCGCCCGGCTCTTCGCCCTCGTCGACAACGCGAAGCTGCGCTCCCAGGAGCCCGCCCTGGCCGCCCAGCTCGGCCTCGACGAGCCCGCAGGCGACAGCCCCTCCTACACCCCCATCGAGCAGGACGAGGTGCCCGCGGGCACCCCGCTCGACAAGTTCCTCGGCACGATCGCCTGGCCGGACGCGGTGGCGGGCTGCGCCCTGACCGTGGAGCGGCAGATGCTCCCGCCGTCCGCCGAGGGCTCCGTGCCGCACGGGATGAGCGAGAAGCAGCTCGCCGCCTGGGTGGCCAGGCACCCCGACCGCCAGGAGGTCCGGATGACCGTGGCCGTGCTGCGCGACGGCGCCCGGGAGACGGCCCTGCGGCTGCGCGAGAAGGACTCCCCCAAGGAGGTGCTCACCGGCGCCGACCTGGTCCCGGGCCTGGCGGAGGCCCTGGCGGCGACGTTCGCGGAATAAGGACGTGGGGCCCGCGCCCCGTGAGGGGCGCGGGGAACTGCGCGCTCGGCCGAAGACGGCCCGCGCCGTCGGACGAACCGCACCGGCAAACGGCTCACCTTGCGGAGCAGCTCGGCAGGTCGGCCGAATCCCCCTTGCGGATCTTCTCCAGCGACTTGAGGGCGTCGCCCATGGTGTCGACCTTGACCAGCGTGAGACCCGACGGGGTGTCCTTGGCGGCAGCCGCACAGTTGTCGCTGGGCGTCAGGAAGTACCGGGCGCCCTTGGAGCGCGCACCGACCGTCTTCATCTCGATGCCGCCGATCGGCCCGACCTTGCCGTTGTCGTCGATCGTGCCCGTCCCCGCGACGAACTTCCCGCCGGTCAGGTCGTCGGGGGTGAGCTTGTCGACTATGCCGAGCGCGAACATCAGGCCGGCGCTCGGCCCGCCGACGTCCGCCAGCTTGATGTTGATGCTGAACGGGAAGGTGTGGTCCGTCCCGGCCTGGATGCCCACGATGGCGCGCTTGGCGTCGTCGGGCGCCTTGGCGGTGACGAGGGAGACGGTGTCCTCCACCTTCGGCTGGCGCTTCTCCTTCTCCGCCGCGGCCGCCTCCTTGGCGGGGACGACCAGGAAGCTCACCTTCTGACCGGGCTGGTGCTTGGTGACCAGCCCGGCGACGTCGCCCGGCTCCTTGACCTCCTGGCCGTCGACGGCCTTGATCACGTCTCCCGCGTGCAACTGCCCTTCGGCGGGGCTGCCCTTGACCACGGACGAGACGATCACGCGGGTGCCGACCGGGATGCCCAGCTGCTTGAGCGCGGCCACCTTGGCGCTCTCCTGGGACTGGCTGAACTCCTCCGCCGTCTCCTGGTTGAGCTCGTCCGGGGACTTGTCGTCCGGGTAGAGCGTGCTGTGCGGGACGACGAGGTTGTCGTGGGTGAGCCAGCCGTAGAGGGCTTCGACCAGATTCATGCGGTACTGCGAGCCCGTCACCCGGACCGTGGTCATGTTGAGGTGGCCGGTGGTCGGGTACGTCTTGTGCCCGGAGATCTGCAGCACCGGCTCGCCGCCGTGCTCGCCCAGCGTGTTCACCGTAGGCCCCGGGGACATCTCCGCGTAGGGCACGGGGATCAGGACGCCGACGCAGAGCAATGCGATCAGCGACAGGAGAGAGGCGAGCATCGTCGCAGTGCGGCGGGGCATGGAACGACAGTACGGGACGGGTCCGACAGTCCACTCCCGGGGCGGTCCGTCCGGGGGTGAGCAGCGCGTGAGCCCGCTCCCCTGCTCCTCAGGCCGACGGTCCGGAGCCGGACTCCGACCGCTCCATCGCCTCACGGAATCGCGCATAACCCGCCAGTTCCGAGACGTCACCGGTCTTGCGGTTCCGGGCCGCCCAGCTTCCCCACAGGGCGGCGACGACAGCCGCGGCAACGGGAATCAGCAACCACGCGAGCGCCGCCATGCCGGCCTCCGACTCCTTACACAATCGCATGACTCGATGACGAACACCGTCGAGCAAGGACGAGCTGAACCGATGAGCAGATTAGTCGTCTTCGGTCTCAACGCTTACGTCAGGGGGCCGGTTACGCAACCGGGAGCGGCCCGTATGTGACCGGATTCGGACACCGCGCAGGACGCGGCCGACCACCGCATCTCTACGACGCGCCGACCCACTCCTCGGTTCCGTCCGCGAACGTCTGGTGCTTCCAGATCGGCACCTCGCGCTTGAGGTCGTCGATGAGCCGCCGGCACGCCGCGAAGGCCTCCGCCCGGTGCGGGCAGGAGACCGCCACCACCACGGCCAGGTCGCCCACGAACAGGTCCCCCACCCGGTGCACGGCCGCCAGGGCCCGGACCGGGAAGTCCGCCGCGACCTTCTCCGCGACCCGGCGCAGCTCGTCCTCGGCCGAGGGGTGCGCGGAGTATCCGAGCCCGGTGACGTCCGCGCCGCCGTCGTGGTCGCGCACGGTGCCCACGAACAGCGCGGTGCCGCCCGCGGCATCGTCACCGACCGCCGCGAAGACCTCGTCCAGGGACAACGGGGTGTCCCGCACCGCCAGCAGGCGCACGGGACCGTCGGCGGCGAGCTCGCCGGGGTGATCGTGGGTCGGAGCCATGCGGTCCATCGTGCCGCACACGGGCGGGCGGCGACCAATGGCCGTTCGACCGGGCGTACACCCGGTCATCCGTACGATCCGCCGGGCACGGCCGCCGACCCGGCGTGCGCGGCTACATCCGGCGGCGTGCCTTGCGGGCCCGCCGGACCAGGGCCGCGGTGCCCAGCAGGGCGACCGTGGCGCCCGCGGCGCCCGCGGCCGTGGCGTCCTTGCGGCCCAGCCGGCGGCCGACGACCGTGTGTCTGCCCGCGGCCTCCTCCAGCAGCTCCGCCAGGACCTCCTCGTTGGTCCACCGCGGCCGCCAGCCCGCGTCGTGCAGCCGGTGCCCGCTGACCACCCACGGGTGCATCGTGTACTCGAGGTCACCGGCCGGGGACGGGGTCAGGCCCAGCCGGTGCAGCCGGGAGGCGGCGCCCAGGGCGACGGCCGAGGGCAGCTCCATGCGCCGGATGCCGGTGAGCTCCTCGACCTCCTCCTGCTCCAGCCAGCCGTCGCAGCCGACCGCCAGCTCCCCCTCGGCCTTCTCCAGGGCCGCGAACTCCAGCGCGCTCACCAGGTCCTCCACGTGGCAGAACTGCCAGGTCGGCCGGGATCCGGCGACCACCAGGAGGCGGGGCGACTCGAAGTAGCGGGTCAGGGCGGTGTCGGTGCCGCCGCCGACCAGGACGGCGGGCCGCAGCACGGTGACGTTCAGGCCCGGGTGCGCCCGGGGGGCCCGTTTCGCGAGCCGCTCTATCTCCAGCAAGTCGCCCACCCCGGTGGCCTCGGCGGTGGCCCGCAGCTCCGCGTCCTCGGCGAGCGGAACGTCGTTGTCCGGATGCGCCCCGTAGACCATGGCCGACGTGCACAGCACCACACGGTGCACACCTGCGGCGGCCGCCGCGGTGAGCACCGTCTGGGTGCCGCGCACGTTGTAGGCGGTCCGGGCCGCGGCGTCGGTCTCCAGGTCCAGGTCGAGCGCGAGGTGGACCACGACGTCGGCGCCGCGCAGCTTCTCGGCGATGGCCGGGTCGCGGACGTCGAGCACGTGCCACTGCGCCTCGGTGACGTCACCACGCCGCTCGTCGATGGCCACCACGTGCTTGATGTGCTCGGACGCGGCCAGCCGCCGCGTCAGCAGCGCACCGACACCGCGCGCGGCACCGGTGACCGCGACCACGGGTCGGCGGCCGTGCGGGGTCGTACTGTCGCGCGCGGAACCGTTTCGCGCTGCGCGAACTTCTCGGTCGGGGGAACTCACCGGGCGTCTCCAGCGGTTGTCTTCGGTACGTAAGCGCCATCACGAGTGTCATGACGCGTACGGACCAGGTGACGTCCATCCTGCCGCAGGCCCCGGGTCGGCGGAGCACCAAGCCCCGATACCGGCAGGGTGTCTACGCTGGGTGGTGTTGAAGGGCATTCGCCGCCGGTACGGAGCCGGTGGCCCTACGAGCCGAGGAAACCCGTGAGTGACACCCCATTCGGATTCGGTCTTCCGCCGGAGGAGCCGGAGGACGGCGACAACGGCAAGAAGAAGGGCGGTGGCCAGGGTGACGGACAGGGACCCGCGAATCCCTTCGGCTTCGGCGGGCCCGCGGGCGGCGGGGACAACCCGTTCGCCGCGATGTTCGGTTCGATGAACCCGAACGACCTGGGCGCCGCCTTCCAGCAGCTCGGCCAGATGCTCTCCTACGAGGGCGGCCCGGTGAACTGGGACATGGCCAAGGACATCGCGCGCCGCACCGTCGCCCAGGGCACCGCCGACGGCAGCAAGGACGCGAGCGTCTCGGACGGCGAGCGGGCCGGGGTCGAGGAGGCCGTGCGGCTGGCCGACCTGTGGCTCGACGGTGTGACGTCGCTGCCCTCCGGCTCCGGCACCGCCGTGGCGTGGAGCCGCGCCGAGTGGGTCGAGGCGACCCTCCCGGTGTGGAAGGACCTGGTCGACCCGGTCGCCGAGCGGGTCGGCGCGGCCATGGGCGACGTGCTGCCCGAGGAGATGCAGGCCATGGCGGGCCCGCTGCTCGGCATGATGCGCAGCATGGGCGGGGCCATGTTCGGCACCCAGATCGGCCAGGCCGTGGGCGTCCTGGCGGGCGAGGTGGTCGGCTCCACCGACATCGGCCTGCCGCTCGGCCCGGCCGGCAAGGCCGCGCTGCTGCCGGTGAACATCGCCGCGTTCGGCTCCGGACTCGGCGTCCCGCAGGACCAGGTGCGTCTGTACCTGGCCCTGCGCGAGGCCGCCCACCAGCGGCTCTTCGCCCACGTGCCGTGGCTGCGCTCACACCTGTTCGGCGCCGTCGAGGGCTATGCGCGGGGCATCAAGGTCGACACCGCGAAGCTGGAGGACGTGGTCGGCCAGCTCGACCCCACGCACCCCGAGCAGCTCCAGGAGGCGCTGCAGCAGGGCATGTTCCAGCCGGAGGACAGCCCGGAGCAGAAGACGGCCCTGGCCCGCCTGGAGACCGCTCTGGCACTCGTCGAGGGCTGGGTCGACGCCGTCGTCCACGCCGCGGCCGCGCCGCACCTGCCGTCCGCCGACGCGCTGCGCGAGACGCTGCGCAGGCGCCGCGCCACCGGCGGCCCCGCCGAGCAGACCTTCGCCACGCTGATCGGCCTGGAGCTGCGCCCCCGCAGGCTGCGGGACGCCTCCCGGCTGTGGGCCTCCCTGACGGACGCCCGCGGCGCGGACGGCCGCGACGCCCTCTGGGAGCACCCGGACATGCTGCCGACGGCGGCCGACCTGGACGACCCGGACGGCTTCGTCCACCGCGAGCACCTGGACTTCTCCGAGATCGACAAGATGCTCGGCGAGGCCGCGGGCGGCAGCCCGGCCGGTGGCACGGGCGATGCCGGTGACGCCTCCGGCAAGGACGACGCCTCCGGCAAGGAGAACGGCGAGGACGGCAAGGGCGGCAGCGACAAGTGAGCCTGCACGAGAACGCGGTCCGCGTGCTGAAGGAGTACGCGGACCAGCCGGATCTGCGCGGTCTCTACCTGGACCACCTGGCGGCCTATGCGGACGGCATGTGGAAGCCCTGCCAGGCGGGCCACGTCACGGCCAGTGCGCTGGTGATCGATCCGGAGCACGGCCGGGTGCTGCTCACCCTGCACCGCAAGCTGCAGATGTGGCTGCAGATGGGCGGTCACTGCGAGCCCGGTGACACCACGCTGGAGGAGGCCGCCCTGCGGGAGGCGACCGAGGAGTCCGGCATCGCGGGCCTGACGCTGCTGCCGGGCGGCCCGGTGCGCCTGGACCGCCACCCCATCCCGGCGCCGTGCAACTGGCACCTGGACGTGCAGTACGCGGCCCTGGCGCCTCAGGACGCGGCGGCGACGATCAGCGACGAGTCGTTGGACCTGCGCTGGTTCGCCTACGACGAGGTGGGCGGGGTCGCGGACACATCCGTGGTCCGGCTGCTGGAGCGGACGCTCGCGCGCCTGTAGCGGAACGGCCGATGCGTAAGGGGCGTCCACCAAGGGTGGGCGCCCCTTACAGCATGGTCAGCGGCCGAACGGGCCGCGCCGGCCCGGCACTCCGGGCGGCGGGGGCGGACCGGGCGGCGGCACGACGCCCCCGTACGACCCTCCGCCATGGGACCGGCCGCCGTGGGACCCGCCGCCGTACGGGCCGGACGGCACGGTGCCGGTGGTCTCGCCCGAGAAGTAGCCGGGCGGGGCGATGGGCGCGGCGAGGGTGGGCGCGTAGTGCAGCCCGGAGCCCTGGTCCGGGACCGGATCCGGAACCGCCTGCACCGGGGGCGCCGCCTCCGGCGCGGGCTGCGGCTCCTGATCCTGTTCCTCGATGACTTCACCGCCGAAGTTCGTCAGCAACGCCTCCAGCCCGCCGTCGAAGCCCTGGCCGACGGCGGCGAACCGCCACCCGTCCTTGCGGTAGACGTCGGCGAGCATCACGGCCCGCTCGGTGCTGAACTCCCCGCCGGTGAAGGAGTACCGGGCGATCTCCACCCCTCCCGCGACGAGACGGATGCAGCCGGGCCCGGTCTGCGACATCAGTCCTTCGCCGTCGACCGTCGCGGTGAAGGCGAGCCTGTGGATGTGCGCCGGGATGCGGTCTAGGGAGACCTGGAACGACTCCGTGTCACCGGCCTGCGGCCCGAGTTGGCGGATGGCCCCCTCGGGCGAGGCGGGCTGGTTGTAGAAGACGAAGTACCGGTCGTCGGAGAGCCGTTCGCCGGCGTCCAGACCGAAGCAGCTGATGTCGAAGGCCACTCCGGGACCGCCCGCCTGCACCCCGACGTACAGTTCGGTCCCTGCCGTCAGGTCACTGATCCTGGCCCTGTGGCCGCGCTGGAATTCCCGGGACATGTGCGCCAGGCTACCCGCAGCCTCACTCGCTGCGGGCGGCCGGGAGATGCGGCAACCGCTCGGCGGCGACCACGCCTTCGAGGTATCCACGGGCCCGCTCGGTGCGCGGATACGCCTCCAGGAGCCGCCAGAAGGCCGGCCCGTGCCCGGGGACGAGCAGATGCGCCAGCTCGTGCAGGAGCACGTAGTCCACCACGTACTCGGGCATCCCCTGGAGCCGGTGCGAGAGCCGGATGCTGCCCTCGGCCGGGGTGCAGGATCCCCAGCGGGTGTTCTGGTTGGTGACCCAGCGGACCGAGTCGGGGCGTGCCCGGCCGTCCAGGTACTGCTCGGACAGCCGCCCGGCCCGCTCGGCGAGCTCGGCGTCGCCGAGCATCCTCCTGCTCTCCTGCGCCGCGAGCTTGTCGAGCATCACGGTGACCCAGCGCTGCTCCTCCGCGTCCGACATCCGCGCCGGGATCAGCACCACCGTCCGGTCGCCCTCGCGGTACGCGGAGACCGTTCTACGGCGACGAGTGCTCCGCCGGACCTCGACCGCGTGGTTCTCGGGCCCTCTGGAGTGCGGGCTCGGGGCGCTGCGCGGTGGTCTTGCGGCACTGTGCAGGGGGTCGGCGGGCACGCCCCGACGTTACCCGTTGCCGGTGCACGAAGTCCTGCCCGCGGACCGGTTGTCGGCGAAACACACCCGCAGCACACGGCTTGTATGACAATCATCCCTGCCCTGTGGACAACTCTGCACAGCCCCTCGCCAGGACGTGCATGCTGATCCCGTCGCCGACCGGATCGGTCCGGCCCGGCGAGACCGAGGGGGAATCATGTCCGCACACCCGACGCCCACCGCCCGGGCCCGTCCCGGCTCCGCACACCCGATGATCAAGCCCGCACTGCGGCGGGCCTGGCGCGACCGGGCCCACGTGCAGTTCGGCGTGGGCCCGGCACACGCCGTCCTCGTCGGCCCGGTCGACACCGCGACCAGTTGCTTCCTCGGCCTGCTCGACGGAACCCGCGGCCTGCCCCTGCTCCGCGAGGAGGCCCGGGGCATGGGACTGCCGGAGGGCAAGGCCGACGGCCTGGTGGAGCGGCTCGGCACAGCCGGCCTGCTCGACGATCCGCGCGGCGGCGGGGCCGGCGCGGCCGCCCTGCGCGAGCGGAGCGACGGCGACGCCCTGCAGCGGCTCCGCCCCGACCTGGCCTCGCTCTCCGTCCTCCACCGCGAACCCGGCGCGGCGATGCGGCTGATGGCCGCCCGGCAGACGATGCGGGTGCAGGTGCGCGGGGCCGGCCGGGTCGGCGCAGCCGTCGCGGCCCTGCTCTCGGCCTCGGGGGTCGGGCGGGTGGACGTGATGGACGGCGGCTGCGTCGAGCCCTGGGACGTGACGCCCGGCGGGGTGGACCCCGAGCGGACCGGCGAGCGGAGGGACTCCGCCGCCCGCCGGGCGGTCCGCCGAGCCGCGCCCCTGCCCCGCCCGCGGTCCCGCGCCGGAGGCGACGGGGAACGGGCCGCCGAGCCGCCCCTGGCACTGGTGGTGTTCGCCCCGCGCGACGGCCTCGCGGCCTACGCACCGGACCCGGCAGCGGCCGAGGAGTTCCTCTCGTCCGGTACTCCCCATATGTACGCGGGAGTTCTGGAGGCCACGGGAGTGGTGGGCCCGCTGGTGCTGCCGGGCGCGACGGCCTGCGCCGCCTGCATCGAGCTCGGCCGGGCCGAGCGGGACCCGGCGTGGCCGCGGATGCTCGCCCAGTGGAGGTCGGGCCGGGGGCCGGGGGTACCGTCTTGCGACATGGCACTGGCCACGGTCGTGGCGGGGCTGACCGTGGTGCGGGCGCTGGCCTTTCTCGACGGTGGGTCCGCCGCGGGCGCGGGGGTCCGGCTGGATCTGGCACTGCCGGGTCCCGCCTGGTCCCCGCGGCCCGTGGAGCCGCATCCGCGGTGTCCGTGCGGCGCAGCGGGCTCCCCCGGTCCGGGGGATGCTCCGGCCGCGGGGATGCCGCACGGGACAATGGCCCGGTAACCGCCGTCCGCGGCGTGGCTGTTCAGCGAGTTGGAGGGGCGCATGTCTGATCTACCCCGCAAGGCGGTCACGCGGACCGCCAAGTTGGCCGCGCTGCCCTTGGGGTTCGCAGGGCGCACTGCGCTCGGGCTCGGCAAACGCATCGGAGGGCGGCCCGCGGAGATGATCGCCGCGGAGCTCCAGCAGCGGACGGCCGAGCAGCTCTTCGCCACCCTGGGGCAGCTCAAGGGCGGGGCCATGAAGCTCGGTCAGGCGCTGTCCGTCTTCGAGTCGGCGCTTCCGGAGCAGATAGCCGGCCCCTACCGGGCCGCGTTGACCAAGCTCCAGGAGGCCGCGCCGCCCATGCCGACGGCATCGGTGCACGCGGCCCTGGCGGAGCGGCTCGGGGAGGACTGGCGGGATCTCTTCGACGAGTTCGAGGACCGGCCGGCGGCAGCAGCGTCGATCGGGCAGGTGCACCGCGCGGTCTGGCACGACGGCCGCGAGGTCGCGGTCAAGGTGCAGTATCCCGGTGCGGGTGATGCACTTCTGTCGGACTTGACGCAACTGGGCCGTTTTGCCCGGCTGCTGGGGCCGCTGATCCCCGGCATGGACATCAAGCCTCTGATCACGGAACTGCGCGACCGCGTCGCGGAGGAGCTGGACTACGAGTTGGAGGCACGGGCTCAGAGAGCCCATGCCCGGGAGTTCTCCGGCGACGGCGATGTGGTGGTGCCCGATGTGATCCATCACTCCGACCAAGTGCTGGTGACGGAATGGCTGGAGGGGGTGCCGCTGTCCGAGGTGATAGCGAACGGCACCCAGGAGCAGCGGGACCGTGCAGGGCAGTTGCTGGCCCGGTTCCTCTTCTCCGGTGCGGCCCGCACGGGCCTGCTGCACGCCGATCCGCATCCGGGGAACTTCCGGCTGCTGACGGGGGACGCCCCGGACGGCCCGCCGGAGAAGTGGCGGCTGGGCGTGCTGGACTTCGGCACCGTCGACCGGCTTCCGCAGGGGCTCCCGGTCGAGATAGGCACGGCCCTGCGGCTGGCCCTGGACGGCGATGCGGAAGCGGTCCACGAACTGCTGCAGGACGAGGGCTTCGTCAAGCCGGAGATCGAGCTGGATCCGGGCGCGATCCTCGACTACCTGGTCCCGATCATCGAGCCCGCACAGGTGGATGCATTCACCTTCACCCGCGACTGGCTGCGCTCCCAGGCGACCCGTATAGCCGACCCGCGCTCCCCCGCGTACCAGCTGGCCCGGCAGCTCAACCTGCCTCCGGCCTACCTGCTGATACACCGGGTGACGATGAGCACCATCGGGGTGCTGTGCCAACTGGGCGCCACGGTACGCCTGCGCGACGAAATGGAGGCGTGGGTCCCCGGCTTCGCCACGGACACCCACAGCGAGGAAACACCGGCCTGACGGTTTCAGGGGGGAGGGGTGGGGCGGGGGGGGAGGCCCCCCCGGGAGGGGCGTCAACGCCAACCCCCCGCTCCCCTCACCACCAGGACGAGTCCAAGCGCCCTTCGATGGATCTGATGTTGGCGCGGGCACAGGCGTCGCAGAAGTAGCGGCGGGTGCCGTTCTCGACGGAGCAGGTCCAGGTCGGCGGCGTACCGTCGGCGGCGGTGCCACAGCGAGCGCACGTGAGGGGCGTGGCGGTCTCGGTGGCCTCAGGATCCAACTGCACTGGTTTATGCGTCTTCTGGTCCACCTCCCAGACGATATCCCCGTGCACGGTCCGGAAGCGCACAACGGGGCCGGTCCCGATGGACCGGCCCCGTGCGAGTCGTCTCAGTGCATCACGGCCATGGCCAGAGCTCGGCGGGCGCGCAGCGAGGCGCGCTCGGCGCGGCGCTGCATCCGCCGGGCGGCGACCAGCCGGACGGCCCTGCGTTCGGACTCGGCCTCTTGCAGGCGGTCCTGCATATGGGCCCGGGCCAGGGCTTCTGGGATGAGTTGCATTTCGAGGTTCCTGTTCTGGCGCGACTTCAGCACACCGGAGGTGTCACGGGCGGGGGCTTCGGAGCCGAATGGCTCGGGGGACGGGCGCTGCATCGTCGGATCCTGCTTCTTGGGGTCGTGCGTCGTGGGGCGGTCGATGGTGCCGGCGGCGTTCATGCGGCGACCGGGTTCTTGCGCGGACGGCCACGGGGCCGCTTGCGGGCGACGACCACACCCTGGACGAAGAGCTCGCCGCCCCAGACGCCCCAGGGCTCACGGCGGTCCTGGGCGCCGGCCAGGCAGGCCTCGCGCAGCGGGCAGGTCTGGCAGAGCGACTTGGCGTACTCCACGTCGGCCGGGGACTCGGCGAAGAAGACCTCGGGGTCATAGCTGCGGCAGGGAACCGAGCCGCCGAGGTTCTCGATCGCGTCGTCGAGCTCGGTCAGGGTGGTGAGGGGGGTCAAGGTGTCCTCCGTGGGCACAGGCGGGGGGATCAAGTCGGTGGCTGACGGGGTGTGCGTGGAGATGTGCACGGTGTCGTGTGTCCTCGTCTGTTGTTCCGGCTGGTGGCCGGGCTGGTTCCCCAGGCTTGGGGGGCAAACAAAAGGGCCGCGGATCCCGGTGTGGGTTCCGCGGCCCTGGAAGGTGCCGACCTGATCTCGCCGATCAGGCTGGATCTCTCCAGGGTTCGAGCCCACGGAAGGCCCACATCGAGTCGTTCTGGTGCTGCAGGTGCAGGGATCCGGCGCCATTGGCCGCCGCTGCGAGGGCATAGGGCTTCGCCTGTGCCACCGCTGCTGCCGCTACCGCAGACGCCTGGGTCGGTCGCTCTTCGAAGAACATCGGGACGTCGGCGGACACACCGGTGCCCCGGAAGCAACCGGCGGCGAAGCCGAGCATGCTGGCGGAGCCGATCTGGCGATCGGTCATTTTGTTGCCTGCGATAAAGCTGATCATTGTCTCCGCCTCCTCTCGGCGTCTCGGGGGACCGGTGGTGACCGGTCCTGCTCTTCGGTTTCGGTTCTGCAAGTACAGCACGGACACAGCAGCTCTCGGAAGAACCGCGGTTTCCCTGCTCGGAAGGCTATGGGTATGCCCTCCGCGCGCGCAAACTATTTTTCCGGGGAGTTCTGCGACGTCGGTTCCGCCCCCGCGCACAGGGCCAGGACCTCGGCGCCGAACCTGTCCAGCTTGCGCCCTCCGACACCTGAGATGCCCGCCAGCTCCGCTTCGGTTCCCGGGACGGCCTCGGCGATCGCGAGCAGGGTCTTGTCGGTGAAGACGCAGAAGGCGGGCTGGCCCAGCTGCCGGGCCTGCTCGGCCCGCCAGTCGCGCAGCCGCTCGTAGAGCGCCTCGTCCAGCTCCGAGGGGCAGTCCTCGCAGCGCATCAGCTTGATCTCGCCCGCGTCCGTCAGCGTGCGGCCGCAGACCCTGCAGTGCGCGGGCCCGCGGCGTCTGCGCCGGTCACCGCGCTCGATGCCGCCCTGGACGGCCGCGGCCGCCGAGCCCGGGCGGGGCGCGGCGGAGCCCGGCCGCAGCCCGTTGAGGAAGCGGCTGGGGCGGCGCGAGGGGCGGCCGCCGGGGGTCCGGGAGAGCGCCCAGGACAGGGTGAGGTGCAGCCGGGCCCGGGTGACGCCGACGTAGAGCAGGCGGCGCTCCTCCTCGATCTGCTCGTCGGTCTTGGCGTAGGTGATGGGCAGCATGCCCTCGGTGAGGCCGGCCAGGAAGACGGCGTCCCACTCAAGGCCCTTGGCGGCGTGGAGTGAGGCGAGCGTCACACCCTCGACGGTGGGTGCGTGCTGGGCGCTCGCCCGCTCGTCCAGTTCGGTGACGAGATCGGCGAGGGTGGCCTGCGGCCGGGCCCGGGCGAAGTCCTCGGCGAGCCGCACCAGGGCGGCCAGGGACTCCCAGCGGTCGCGCACGGCGCCGGATCCGGCGGGCGGCTCGGGCGACCAGCCGCGGGTGCCCAGGACGGCGCGCACCTGGGAGGGGAGGTCGTCGGCGTCGGCGAGCTGGGGGTCGGCGTGGCTGCCGGCGCGGGCGGCGCCGCGCAGCAGCAGCCCGGCCTCGCGAACCTCGGGGCGTTCGAAGAACCGCTCGGCGCCGCGCAGTTGGTAGGGCACCCCGGCGTCGGCGAGGGCCTGCTCGTAGACCTCGGACTGGGCGTTGATGCGGTAGAGGACAGCGATCTCGCTCGCGGGCACGCCGGAGTCGAGGAGCTCGCGGATGCGCCGGGCGGTGCCCTCGGCCTCGGCCGGCTCGTCGGCGAACTCGGCGTAGCGCGGCTCGGGGCCGGGCGGGCGCTGGGAGATCAGCTCCAGCCGGTGCTCGGCAGCCCTGCCGCGGGCCTGGGAGAGCAGTCCGTTGGCCAGGTGGACCACCTGGGGGGTGGAGCGGTAGTCCCGGACGAGTCTGATGACGGTCGCCTGCGGGTGGCGGGTGCGGAAGTCGAGAAGGTGGTCGGGGGTGGCGCCGGTGAAGGAGTAGATGGTCTGGCTGGCGTCGCCGACGACGCAGAGGTTGTCGCGGCCGCCCAGCCACAGCTCCAGCAGCCGCTGCTGGAGGGGGCTGACGTCCTGGTACTCGTCGACGACGAAGTGCTGGTACTGGTGGCGGACGGTTTCGGCGATGTCGTGGCGGTCCTGGAGGACGCCGACGGTGAGGAGCAGGACGTCCTCGAAGTCGATCACTCCGCGGTCGCGCTTGAGCTGCTCGTACATCCCGTAGACGCGGGCGGTCTCGGCCGGGTCGCGCGGGACATCGCGGCCGGCCTTGGCCGCGGCGGCCGGATAGTCCTCGGGGACGGTCTGGGTGACCTTCGCCCATTCGATCTCCGCCGTCACGTCGCGCAGTTCGTTGCGGTCGAGGCGGATGCGGCAGCGGGCGGCTGCTTCGGCGACGACCTGGATCTTGCGCTCGACGAGGCGCGGCAGTTCGCCGCCGACGGCCTTCGGCCAGAAGTACTGCAGCTGGCGCAGGGCCGCCGAGTGGAAGGTGCGGGCCTGGACGCCGCCCGCGCCGAGCTGGCGCAGCCGGCCGCGCATCTCCCCCGCGGCGCGGTTGGTGAAGGTGACGGCGAGCACACTGGCGGGCTGGAGCACTCCGGAGCGGACGCCGTAGGCGATGCGGTGGGTGATCGCCCGGGTCTTGCCCGTGCCGGCTCCGGCCAGGACGCACACCGGCCCGCTCAGGGCCATGGCCACCTCGCGCTGCTCGGGGTCGAGCCCGTCGAGCACCGCGTCGGCGGAGGCCGGCACCTGGGGGAAGAGGGAGGAGTGCGTTGCTGCTGTCACCCCGCCATGCTGCCAGGTCCCCGGAGGCGACCGGGAATGTTGTCCACAGCCGGGACCGTGCGGTCGTATTAATGCGGGAGTCGACGGGAGTGGCCCTGGCGGGAATGCCACGGGGCGGACGCACGTTCTACCCGCGGAGCATCACCCACCCCTAAGGAGCCCCGATGTCCGCCGTGACGATGTACAGCACCACCTGGTGCGGTTACTGCCGCCGTCTGAAGAGCCAGATGGACCGCGAGGGAATCGCGTACACCGAGGTGAACATCGAGCTCGACCCCGAGGCGGCCGCCTTCGTGGAGAAGGCCAACGGGGGCAACCAGACCGTCCCGACCGTGCTCTTCCCGAACGGCACGACGCTCACCAACCCCTCCCTGGCCCAGGTCAAGCAGAGCCTGGGCGTCTGATCCGGGCGATCGGGCCGGAGAGGGCCGGATCGGGTCAGAGCGGTCGGCCGGGTGCCGGGTCGTCCCGCCGTGGGCGGGGGCCCGGCACGGGCACGGCCGTCAGGGCTTCGCAGGCGAGGGAGGGGGCGGCCACGCTCACCGGCAGTTCCTGGCCGTTCTTGCCGCAGCCGGTGACGGGGTTGAAGAAGGCGACGTCGTCGCCCACCTGCCGCAGGGCGTGCAGGGCGGCCGTCTTGTCCCCCTTGATGTGCAGCCGGCGGACGAGGGTCCCGGTGAGTTCTCCGTCCTCGATCCACTCCGCGTAGGCCGGCCGGATCACGAACAGTTCCTCGACCGAGCCGCCGCCCCAGGCCCCGCGGCAGTACAGGCCCCGGCGGACGGACCGGATCATGCTGTCGGCCGGTGTGCCGCCGACGGCCACGGACAGGGCGGACATCCTCGGCTGTGCCGGTCCGGTGCCGAGGGAGCGGCGGCCGTTGCCGGTCCGGGCCAGGACGGTGACCAGACCTGCGGCTGCGGCCTCCGGGGCCGGTGCCGCCCCTGCTGCCGTCAGGGCGAGCCGCTAGGCCGGTGCGGGTCCGGCGAAGAGCAGCAGGTGGGCTTCGGCGGCGGCCAGGGCGTCGGGCCAGTGGTCGGCGAGCAGGGCGACGGCGTCCGCTGCCGTGTCCGCTTCCTGTTGCGGCAGGCGGCCGCAGTGTCAGGAGATTCCGAGCTGTTCGGCCGTCTGCCACCAGGTGTGGTGCGTCAGCAGGTGCAGGCCCGAACGGCCAACAGTGGCGAGCGGTGTGACGGCGGACCGCTGCCATGTGCCGTCGGCCGTGCGCAGTTCGGGAGTGCCGTCCTGCGGGTCGAACCGCACGGCGGTGGTGTCGCCGAGATCCGCGGGGACGGTCCAGCGTTCGCCGGGCAGGAGTACGGCGATGCCGTGGGGTTCCGAAGGGACTGCGGTCAGTGGCCGGCCGGCGACTGTTCCGGGGTGGCGGGCGGCGATGCCGAGGACGGCGGAGGCGACGTGCGGGACGAAGGTGTCGTCGGGCTCCCAGTAGTCGGCGGCGGCTTCGCGTTCGGCGCGGCGGACGGCCCCGAGGAGGACGGGGTGGCGGCCCAGGGCGAGGAGTTCCGGCTCCTCGGCGGCCGACAGCAGGTCGACGATCGTCTGTGCGGTGCGCAGGGTGTCGGGTCGGCCGTCCCAGTGGCTGCTGCGGTGGCGCAGCAGGCGCAGGACGCGGAGGAGGACGTGCCGGGTGTGTTCCCTGCGTGCGTCCGCCCAGAGGGTGTCGGAGACGGGTGCGGTCAGCAGGGCGCGCACGTCGGGCAGGTCCGGGGTGCGGCGGAGCAGGTCGCGCAGTGGGCCGCGGAGGGTGACGGCGAGGGGTTCCCTTGCACCGTCTGCACCGTCGTCCTGTTCGGTGTCCGGCCCGGTACGGGGGCGTGCAGCCCGTGGCGCACGCCGGCGCGGTGGCGTGCGCGCAGGGCTGTGCCAATGCGGTGCCGCAGTGCGGGGTCGTCGAGGGCCTGCCAGAGGGCGTCGAGGTCGGGCTCGCCCGGCGGCAGCGGCTGCCACCACGCGCGGTGTGCCGCCAACTCCTCGCCGATCAGCGGCAGTACGGACTGCAGCGCGCTGGCGGAGTTGAGGGCGACGCTGATGCTCAGGGAGGGGCCGTCGCTGACGCCCCAGTGGCTCCAGAACACCGGGAGGTAGAGCACGTCCCCGGGTTCGAGGACGAATTCGAGGGCGTCGTCGGGCATATAGGCGGTGCCGACGGCGTGGTCACCGGTCATGCGGCGGCGCAGGGAGTCCTCGGGCAGGCCGGAGGGCGGGGCGAGCTGCCAGCGTTTGGTGCCCTCCTGCTGGATCACCAGGTTGTCGCTGTCGTCGAAGTGGCAGCCGATGCCCGAAGGGGGCGAGTGTGCGTACCGCGTCGCACCACACGTTGGGCCAGTCCAGGGCGTGCCGGACGGTGTCGCTGACCGCGGCCAGGCGGGCCCGGATCTCCTCGAACTCGGCGACGGTCAGGGGAGGTTCGAGGAGTGTACGGGCGGCTCCGCGCAGGACGAAGGGGGTGCGGCGGAAGTGTGCGGCGAAGAACGTCTCCCGGCTCTTGCCGGGGAGGAAGGCGTGTTCGTCAGCCATCCCAGACCTCCGCGAGGATGCCGGTGTGCCGTTGTGCGTCGCGTTCGGTGCCGCGGTCCCCGCTGCGGCGGCCGGCCAGGGCCAGCAGGCCGGGCAGGTCGCGGTGGAGCGGGGTGGTCTCCAGGGCGCGTCGTGCCCGTTGTACGCCGTCGGTGCTGCGGCCGAGGCGCAGGGCGCAGATGACGCCCAGGATGCCGGCGTGGGCGTCCAGGGTGTCGGAGACGGTCTCGGTGCACAGGTCGAACAGTTCGAGTGCCGTGGCGTGTTGGCGTGCGTGCATGGCCGCGAGTCCGGTGACGTAGGCGGCTGCCGGGCGTCGTGGACGGCGGTAAGGGCCTCGTCGATGCGTCCCGACCGGGCGTCGAGGACAGCGCGCAGGGTGAGGCCCTCGGCGCCCAGGGTGGCCAGTTCCTCGTCCCACAGCCGCGCGGTCTCCGCCGGGTCGAGGGGGGGTGCCGCGTGCGGCGGCTGCCAGTGAGCGTTCCGGGGCGGTGCCGTCCGAGGTGCCGGTGAACACCTCGGCGGCGGGTGTCCGCAGGGGCATGCCCAGTTCCTGTGCCAGCTGTTCGGCCAGGCCGGTGCCGCGGTCGGCGGGAACGAATCCGCTGGAGACGCTCAGGGAGCCGCTCCAGCTGCGTACCTTGCCGCTCCACGGGCCCAGTCGGGCCATGACGTCGGCGGCGGTGTGGTCCGTACGCCCGTCGCTGTCGACGAAGTAGTCAAGGTCGACGTCCACGGCGGTGATGTCGTCCAGTACTTCGGGGCCGAGTGTGCAGGCCGGTGCAGGCGAGAGTGCCGACGAGCAGTTCGGCGCGGACGCCCCACGGTTCGCGGGCGAAGGTCTCGATCACCCGGTGACCGACGTGGGGCACCAGGCTGAGCGCGCCCAGCAGGGCCGCTGCGGGGTTCCGGCCGGCCTCGCCGGGGACGACCCAGCACACGGAGGAGAGCCAGCCGCCGGCGAGTGCGGGGTAGAGGAAGTCGTCGAGCCCGTAGCGCCCTTGACCGGGCTCGCGGAACGGCAGACGGCGGCAGGCGGCGGCGAGTTCGCGGGGGCGGCCGCGCAGCGCGGCGAGTGCCCGGCAGTCCTCCGCGGGCACGTGTTTGAGGTCGAGGTGCCGGTCGAAGAAGAGGAGGCGTTCGCCTGTGAACTCCCTGACGTCCCAGACCGGGAGGACGTGACCGTGTTCCGGTACGACGGTCAGTCCTTCGCGCAGTCCTTCACGCAGTCCTTCACGGGTGTCGTCGAGTGTCGTCCTGCCGTCCGTCGTCACCAGATTCCTCGCCTCCGCAGTGCCTGTCCGGCTCGTTCCGCTTCGGGCTCGTCGGGCCGGAGCAGGGCGTCGGCGATCCGCCGGGAGACGGGTCCGAAGGCCATGGCCCGGGGTGTGCACACGTACAGGCAGGTCACGCTTCCGCTGTCGTTCCCCGCCGCGGCTGCTGCTCCCCAGCGGGCCGGCAGTCGTGCGGGGCAGCTGCGCACGGTGGCGTGTCCGTGGTCGGTGGGCAGGATGCCGGGCACGTCCGTCCGGAAGGAGACCGGCCGTTCGTGGACGAGTGCGGTGAGGAGGGCGAGGAGCATCTCGTGCTGCAGCGTGTACCAGAGGTCCTGGGCCGCGGGGTCCTCACCGTCCGGTGCCGCGCAGGGCAGGTCCATGGCGTAGCCGGCGAAGGCCTCCTCCAGCGAGATCCCTTCGCCGGTGTAGGGCAGGGCGCGGAAGCCGGCGAACCGGCCCGTGCGCCTGGCTGCGCCGCTGGTGCGGGGGCAGTGCGTCGTTCCCCTGCGGGCGGACGGCCTGGAAGGTGTCCGTCAGCCGTTGCAGGGACGTGGTGCGGCCGGGCCGTCCGGAGCGGTCAGCGGGTAACCGTGTCTGCCGCCGAGATAGTTGAGCTCGGGGTTGGCGCCGAGCGCGCCCGTGCGGTCGAGGGCGATGCCGTAGCGCCCGGCGTCGGAGGCGAAGAGCGTTCCGGGTTCCGCGACCATGAGCTGCAGGACGTCGATGCCGATCTTCGTCTCGTTGGCCCGGAGGAATTCCCGTGACGCCTTCGCCTCGTCCTCGGTCTCGTCGAAGAGGCCGCCCATGACCGACAGCCGGAGATTGATGCCCGCACCGGTGACGTTGTCGATGATGCGCTGGTAGTCGGCGGAGACGACGCCTTTGTCCATGAGGTCGAGCAGGCGCTGCGCATTCGTCTCGTAGCCGACGCTCATGAGAACGCATCCGAGCTCCGCGAGTTCCCGGCAGAACTCCTCGTCGAGGAGGACGGATTCGAGTCGGTTGCGGGTGCTGAAGGTGATCCGGATGCCGCGGCGGCGGACTTCGCGCATTGCCTGGACGATCAGCCGCAGATTGGTGTTCTCGTCGACGACGGCCACGAAGTCCACGCCGTGCCGGCGCACGACGGATTCCACGATGCCGGCAATCTGCGCGGGAGTTCCCTGTTGATACGCCCCTTTGGGCAGGGACCTGTTTCCGTATCCGGCCAGCTGACGCCCCGTTCCCCCGGTGTGCACCGGTTTGGCGAGGGTCTGCCGGCCGGATGACGCCCCTCCTCGCACCGGTATCCGATATCCGGTGCGGGAATTGCGCGGGAAGATGTTCTGGAACGCGATATTCAGCTTGCGGGCAGCGGCTCGCCGAACCAGAGTTCGATCAGCCGGGCCGCGATGGAAATACCGGTGGGCGGCAGGACCTCGCCCGAGGCGAACGCGGCCCGCAGCTCGTCCCGCGAGAACCAGCGCGCCTCGTGGATCTCCTCGCCGTCCACCTGGATGTCCGAGGACGTCGCCCGGGCCATGAAGCCCAGCATCAGGCTGGACGGGAACGGCCAGGGCTGGCTGGCGACGTACTCCACGTCGCCGACCACCACGCCGGCCTCCTCGGCGACCTCGCGGCGCACGGCCTGCTCGATGGACTCGCCCGGCTCGACGAAGCCCGCGAGCGTCGAGAAACGGCCCTCCGGCCAGTGCATCTGCCGGCCCAGCAGGGCCCGGTCCTTCTCGTCCGTCACCAGCATGATCACGGCCGGGTCGGTGCGCGGGTAGTGCTCGGCGCCGCAGGCCGGGCAGCGGCGGATGTGGCCGGCGGCCGCGATCACCGTGCGCTCGCCGCAGCGGGAGCAGAAGCGGTGCAGCCGCTGCCAGTTCTCCAGGGCCACCGCGTGCACCATCAGGCCCGCGTCGCGCGGCGAGAGCAGCAGCCCCGCCTCGCGCAGCCCGGCCGGCCGCGCCGACTGGTCCATCCGGCCCGGCAGCGCGTCCTTCTGCAGGGCGAAGTAGGCGACGCCGTCGGCGTCCTCGCCCAGGAAGTAGCGGTGCGTCTCGGTGACGGGCGCCTCGAAGGAGGGGGTCATCACCAGCTCGGTGCGGCCGTCGGGGGTGTCGTCGATCAGCGCCTGCCCGCCGGAGACCACGAAGACCCGCGTCGACGGGTGGCTCCACGCCGCCGACAGCCACGCCTCGTCCAGGCGGTGGTGCGCGGCGCGGTCGATGCCGCTCGTGTCGCTGAGCGTGATGGGCCGGGTTGCTGCGAGATCGGTCCAGGTGGTCACGGCTGCTTCCAACTCCCCCTGCGAATGGTGATGACGGTGCGTCATGGGCGCGGCTCTCGGATCCGCCGGTCAGGCCCGGCCGGTGCGCCCGGTCGCGGCGAGCTCGCCCCACAGGTGGGCGGCGGTCTCGACGCCCTTCATGAGGAGATCCAGCTCGACCTTCTCGTTCGGCGCGTGCCAGCCGTCCGACGGCACCGAGATGCCGAGGAACAGCACGGGCGCGCCGAGCACGTCCTGCAGATCGGCGGCGGGGCCCGAGCCGCCCTCCCGCGTGTAACGGATCTTCTGCCCGAAGGCCTTGCCCATGGCCCGGACGACGGCCTGCAGTGCCGGGTGGTCCAGGGGCGTCAGGCAGGGG
This sequence comes from Streptomyces sp. NPDC002536, assembly GCF_053594995.1. Classification (NCBI taxonomy): domain Bacteria; kingdom Bacillati; phylum Actinomycetota; class Actinomycetes; order Kitasatosporales; family Streptomycetaceae; genus Streptomyces; species Streptomyces sp. NPDC002536. Next base: position 30,788 of record NZ_JBSFWU010000006.1, on the reverse strand, counting down.
CGGGTCGCGCCCCAGAACGTCACCTCGTGCCGGATGCCCTCGGGCAGCCGGTCCGCCACCCAGGCGCCCAGGGACCGCTCGATGAGCTCCACGTCCTGCCCGGCGACGAGCCGGAAGGAGAGCTTCAGCTGGGCGGAGGAGGGGACGATCGTCTTGCCGCCGGGGCCCTGGTAGCCGCCGCCGATGCCGTTGACCTCGGCGGTGGGCCGGGCCCAGATGCGCTCCAGGGTGCTGTAGCCCGCCTCGCCGAGGGTGCCGTGCGAGTGGGCCGTGCGCAGCCACTGCTGCTCGTCGAACGGCAGTTCCGCGAAGAGTTCGCGCTCGGCGTCGGTGAGTTCGGCGATGCCGTCGTAGAAGCCGGGGATCGTCACGCGGTGCTGCTCGTCGTGCAGCGCGGCGGCCAGGCGGGCGGCCTCCATGGCCGGGTTGGGCACGGCGCCGCCGAACGAGCCGGAGTGGATGTCCTGGTCGGGGCCGTACAGGTCGATCTGGCAGTCGGTGAGCCCGCGCATGCCCGTGCACACGGTCGGGGTGTCCGCGGACCACATGCCGGTGTCGGAGACGATCACGGCGTCGCAGGCGAGGCGGTCGGCGTGGGCGCGCACGAGGCCGGGGAAGTGCGGCGAGCCGGACTCCTCCTCGCCCTCGATCAGCAGCTTGAGGTTGACCGCCGGGGCGGTGCGGCCGGTGGCCGCGAGGTGGGCCCGGACGCCCAGGGTGTGGAAGAAGACCTGTCCCTTGTCATCGGCCGCGCCGCGCGCGTACAGCCGGCCGTCCTTCACGACCGGCTCGAACGGCTCGGTGTGCCAGCCGTCCTCGCGGGCGGCGGGCTGGACGTCGTGGTGGCCGTAGACCAGGACGGTCGGTGCGTCCGCCTCCCCGGAGGGCCACTCGGCGAAGACCGCCGGGGCGCCGTCCGTCTCCCAGACCTCGGCGGTCGGGAAGCCGGTCTCCTTGAGCTTCGCCTGCAGCCATTCGGCGCTGCGGCGCACGTCGGACGCGCGGCCGGGGTCCGCCGACACGGAGGGGATGCGCAGCCACTCGACGAGGTCGTCGAGGAACGCGGCGCGGTGGCCTTCGATCCAGGTGCGGACGGCGCTGTCCGGGGTGTTGCTCATGACCTCGAGCCTAGCCGGATACGGGGTGTGACCGGGACCGGGTTCCGTCATGATCCCTCCCCCGGTTCCGCTTCCGGTTCCCCGCCGAGGAGGATGCGCTCCAGCGCCGCCCGGTCCGGCAGGCCGGCGGGGCGCACGGTCTCGCCGTCGCGGACGTGGACGAAGGCCGCGGTGACGGCGGACAGGGGCAGGCCGCAGCGTTCCGCCCAGGCCAGGCGGTAGATCGCGAGCTGGAGGGGATCCGCGAGGGTGCGGTCGCGGGCGGTCTTCCAGTCGACGATCTCGTAGCCCTCGCCGTCCGGGGTGCGGTAGACGGCGTCGATCCTGCCGCGGACCGGCCGGCCGGCGAGGGTGAGCTGGAAGGGCACCTCGACGCGGTGCGGGACGCGGCGGGCGTAGGGGGTGCGCTCGAAGGCCTCCTTGAGCGCGGCCAGGTCGCGCTCGTCGGCGATCTCCGTGCCGTCCTCCTCGCCCGGCAGGTCGTCCGGGTCGTGCAGAGGAAGGGGCAGGGGGACGGCGTCGAAGCGGGACTCCACCCAGGCGTGGAAGCGGGTGCCGCGGCGGGCGGCGGGCTGCGGGGCGCGCGGCATGGGGCGCGCCAGGTCGCGGGCGAAGGCGTCCGGGTCCGCGGCCAGGTGCATCAGCTGGGTGGCGGTGAGGCTTGCGGGCAGGGCGACGTCACGGACCGTGGCACGGGCGCGGCGGAGCTCGCCGGCGAGCGCGTCCAGGTCGCGGTCCCAGGAGGCGACGGCGCGGGCCTCCTCGGGGAGGAGCGGGTCCGCCGCGGGGGCGGGGCGGGGGGCCGGTACCCGGGGGCGGGTGGTGGGCAGGGAATCCCAGTCCCAGTCCTCGTCCTCGTCCTCGCCGAGGGGGGTGTCGTCCGCCGGCGCCTCGTCGTCCTCGGGCGGAGGGGGCCAGTCCGGGTCGTGGGCGGGCTCGGCTTCGGGATTCTGCGGTTCGGCCTCCAGGCGCGCCAGGTGGGCCGTGACCGCGTCCGCCGCGGCCCGGCGGCGGGCCAGGGACTCGGGGTCCAGCGGGAGCGGCCAGCACTGGTCAGCCGCGGCCGCCTGCAGGGCCGGGTTCTCCGCGCCCTCCTCGGGGGCGTCGGCCCAGGCCTCGATCTCACCGTGGCCCTCCTCGCAGTGGGCGCGCAGGGCCTCCAGGAACGCCGACGGGCCCCGCGGGCGCTTCTGGTCCGGGCCCCACCAGTGGCCCGAGGCGAGCAGGAGGGAGCGGGGGCGGGTGAAGGTGACGTAGCCCAGGCGGAGTTCCTCGATGCGCTGATGCTCCTTCATGGCGGCCTTGAAGGAGGCCAGGCCCTTGCTGTCCCAGGCGTCCACGCCGGGCAGGGTGTCCGCGTCGCCGCGGAGGGCATGCGGCAGGACCCTGGGCTGGGCGGTCCAGGACTCGCGGGCCTGTTCACTGGGGAACTGCTTGGCGACGAGGCCGGGGACGGCCACGACGTCCCACTCCAGGCCCTTGGACTTGTGCGCGGTGAGGATCTTGACGGTGTTCTCGCCGCCGGGGAGCGAGCTGTCCAGGCCCTTCTCGTACCGCATTGCGGTGCGCAGGAAGCCCAGGAAGGCGAGCAGGGTCGTCCCGCCGTCCAGGGCGGCGAAGTTCGCGGCGATGTCGAGGAATTGGGTGAGCGTCTCGCGGCGGCGGGCGGCCAGCGCGTGCGGGGAGGCGGAGAGCTCGACCTCCAGGCCCGTGGTGGCCAGGATCCGGTGCAGGACGTCCATCAGCGGGTCGGCCAACGAGCGGCGCAGGTCGCGCAGTTCGGCGGCGAGGCGGGCGAAGCGGATGCGGGCCTCGGGCGAGAAGGGGAGGCCGTCGTCGGGGGCGTCGGCGGTGAGGAAGGTGTCGAGGGCGTCGGCCAGCGAGATCGTCTCGGCCGGGTCCACGCCTTCGACGGCCTCGGCGAGGCGCCGCTCGGGGTCGGCCCCGGCGGACCCGTAGGGCACCAGGGTGCGGGCGCGGCGGCCGAGGAGGGCCAGGTCGCGGGGGCCGATGCGCCAGCGCGGGCCGGTGAGCAGGCGGACGAGGGAGGCGTTGGCCGTGGGGTCCTGGAGGACCTCGCAGACGGCGACGAGGTCGGCGATCTCCGGCAGGTGCAGCAGGCCGGACAGGCCGACGACCTCGACGGGCACGTCCCGCGCGACGAGCGCGCCCTGGATGCGGGCGAAGTCCGAGGCGGTGCGGCAGAGCACGGCGATCTCGCCGGGCGGGGTGCCGGTGCGCACGAGGTGGGCGAGGGAGTCGGCGAGCCAGTCCAGCTCCTCGGCGTGGGTGGGCAGCAGGGCGCAGCGGACGACGCCGTCGTGCTCGGCGCCGGGGGCGGGGCGCAGGGCCTCGACGCCCTCGTGCCGGGTACGGAGTTCGGCGGCGAGGTGGTTGGCGAGGCGGAGCAGGCGGCCGCCGCTGCGGCGGTTCTCGCCGAGCGCGTGGCGCCGGGCGGGGCTGCCGTCGGCGTGCGGGAAGTGGCGCGGGAAGTCGTCGAGGTTGGCGACGGAGGCGCCGCGCCAGCCGTAGATGGCCTGGCAGGGGTCGCCGACGGCGGTCACGGGGTGTCCGGTGCCGCCGCCGAACAGCCCGGCGAGCAGCAGCCGTTGGGCGACGGAGGTGTCCTGGTACTCGTCGAGGAGGACGACGGCGAACTCCTCGCGCAGGATGCGGCCCACCTCGGGCCGTTCGAGGGCGAGTTCGGCGGAGAGGGAGATCTGGTCGCCGAAGTCGAGCAGATCGCGGCGGCGCTTCTCCTCTCTGTACGTCCGGACGAGGCCGAGGAGTTCGCGGCGGGCGCGGGCGGCCTCGGGGACCTTGCGCAGGTCGGCGTTGGTGAGCCGGGCGCCCTCCAGGGCGGCGAGCAGTTCGGTGTCGTGGGCGTGCAGGCGGGCGGGCGGCACGAGGTGCTCGCTGAGCTCGGCGTCGAGGGCCAGCAGGTCGGAGACGAGGTCGCCGAAGGAGCGGGTGAGCGCGGGGTGGGGGCCCGGGGAGGAGTGCAGGACGCGGGCGGCGAGCTGGTAGCGCGTGGCGTCGGCGAGGAGGCGGGCGGAGGGCTCCAGGCCGATGCGCAGGCCGTGCTCCTTCAGCAGCCGTCCGGCGAAGGCGTGGTAGGTGGAGATCTGGGGCTCGCCCGCGGCGCGGTCGGGGTCGTCGTCGTACGCATCGGTGATGCCGGCCTGCGCGAGGGCCTTGCGGACGCGCTCGGCGAGCTCGCCGGCCGCCTTGTTGGTGAAGGTCAGGCCGAGGACCCGCTCGGGGGCGACCTGGCCCGTGCCGACGAGCCAGACCACGCGCGCGGCCATCACCGTGGTCTTGCCGGATCCGGCTCCGGCCACGATGACCTGCGGGGCGGGCGGCGCGGTGATGCAGGCCGTCTGCTCCGGGGTGAAGGGGATGCCGAGGAGCTCCTTGAGCTGCTCGGGATCGGTCAGGCGCGGGGTCACGCCGGAAACGCTAGCGGGGGCCACTGACAACGGGCGCCGACCAGGCTCTTCCTGCTCACTCCACGACATGCCGGCCCTCCGGGCGTGCCGTGCACGAGGCGCGGAAGGTGCAGTGGGTGCAGTGCTGGCCGGGGCGCGGGGAGAACCGTTCCTCGAGGACGCGGCGGGCGGCCGCGGCCAGCAGGTCGCCGATCCACTGCCCCTCCCCCAGCGGCTCCTGGGCCTGCACCTTGGGCAGGGCGTCACCGCCGTCCTTCTTCGCCGCGCCCTGGCGCAGCTGGACGAGCTCGGCGCCGCCCGGCTCCGGCCGCGCGCCGTCGAACAGCTCGTCCACGGCGCCCTGTTCGACGGCCAGCTGGTAGACGGCGAGCTGCGGGTGGCGCTCGACGTCGCCCGCGGAGACCGTGCCCTTGCCGGTCTTGAAGTCGACGACGTACGCGCGGCCCTGGCCGTCGCGCTCGACCCGGTCCATGGAGCCGCGGATGCGCACGAGGTGGTCGTCGGCCTTGAGCGTGACGTCGAAGGGGTGCTCGGTGGCGACGGCGCCGCGGCCGCCGCGCTGCAGGACGTGCCAGCGCAGGAAGCGTTCGAGGGCGGCGCGGGCGTTCTCCTTCTCCTGCAGCGACTTCCAGGGGGCGTCGAAGGCGAGCGCGTCCCAGACGGACTCCAGGCGTTCCATCAGGACGGCGAGGTCGGCGGGGGTGCGGCCGGAGGCGACCTCGTCGGCGAGGACGTGCACGACGTTGCCGAAGCCCTGGGCGGCGGTGGCGGGGGCGTCCGCCTTGACCTCGCGGCCCAGGAACCACTGGAGCGAGCAGGTGCCCTCCAGCTGTCCGAGTGCGGATCCGGAGAGGGCGACGGGGCGCTCCGGGTCGCGCAGCGGCACCTCGCTGTGGGTGGCCTCGGCCAGGCCCCACCAGCGGTAGGGGTGGGCGGCCGGGACGAGCGGCCGGCCCTCCTCGTCGCGCAGGGCGGCGAGCCGGGCGAGCCGTTCGGCGGCGGCGGCGCGCAGCGCGTCGGAGGCGGCGGGGTCGACGGTGGTGGCGCGCAGCTCGGCGACGAGTGCGGCGACGGCGAGGGGGCGGCGGGGCCGCTGGGTGACGTCGACGGGGGTGGTGCCGAGTTCGGTGAGGAAGCGGGAGGGCTGGTCGCCGTCCTCGGCGGCGGCCTTGACGGCGGTGACGACCAGGCGGTCGCGGGCGCGGGTGGCGGCCACGTAGAACAGGCGGCGCTCCTCGGCCAGCAGGGCGCCAGGGGTGAGCGGTTCGGCGAGGCCGTCGCGGCCGATGCGGTCGGCCTCCAGGAGCGAGCCGCGGCGGCGCAGGTCGGGCCAGAGGCCTTCCTGTACTCCGGCGACGACGACGAGGCGCCACTCCAGGCCCTTGGAGCGGTGCGCGGTCATCAGGCGCACGGCGTCGGGGCGGGCGGGGCGGCGGGTGAGGGTGTCGGCGGCGATGTCCTGGGCGTCGAGCTCGTCGAGGAGGTTGAGGGCGCCGCGGCCGCCGGTGCGGGCCTCGGCGCGGGCGGCGGTCTCGAACAGGGCGCAGACCGCGTCGAGATCGCGGTCGGCGTTGCGTCCGGCGGCGCCGCCGCGGTGGGCGGCGCGTTCGAGGCGCTGGGGCCAGGGGGTGCCGTTCCACAGGGCCCACAGGGCGTCCTCGGCGGTGGCGCCGCCGGCGAGCAGTGCGCGGGCGCTCTGCAGGAGGGCGGCCAGGCGCTGGGCGCCGCGGGCGTAGGCGGGGTCGTGGGCGGCGAGGCGTTCGGGGGCGGCGAGCGCCTCGGCGACGAGTTCGTCGGAGGGGCGGGGGACGGTCCGGCCCGCGGCCCGTTCCTCGTCGCGCAGGGCGCGGCCGAGCCGGCGCAGGTCGGCGGCGTCCATGCCGCCGAGGGGGGAGGCGAGGAGGGCGAGGGCGGTCTCGGCGGCGAGCCAGGGGGTGTCCTCCTCCGCCGGGAGGACCGATTCGGCGACCGTGCGCAGGGCGGTCAGCAGGGGGGCGACGGCCGGTTCGTGCCGCAGGGGCAGGTCGTCGCCGTCGACCTCCACGGGTACGCCCGCGGCGGTCAGGGCGCGGCGCAGGGACGGCAGGGAGCGGGAGCCGGCGCGTACCAGGACGGCCATGTCCTGCCAGGGGACGTCGTCCTCGAGGTGGGCGCGGCGCAGGATGTCGGCGATGTTGTCGGTCTCGGCGCCCTGGGTCTGGTAGGTGAAGGCCTCCACCCGGCCGCCGGGGCGGACGGCGGTGAGCTCCCGGTGGGCGCGGACGGCGTCGGCGGGCAGGCGGGTGAGCGGCATGCGGCGGGTGAGCTGCCGGGTGGCAGCGAGCAGGTGCGCCCCGGAGCGGCGGGAGACGGTCAGGACCTCGACGGGGGCGGGGGTGCCGTCCGGGCGGGCGAAGGTGCGGGGGAAGTCGAGGATGCCGCCCACGTCGGCGCCGCGGAAGGCGTAGATCGACTGGTCGGGGTCGCCGAAGGCGACCAGCGTCCGGCCACCGCCGGCCAGCGCGCGCAACAGGCGCACCTGGGAGGCGTCGGTGTCCTGGTACTCGTCGACGAAGACCGCGTCGTAGCGGCCGGCGAGCTCCACGGCCGTCTCCGGGCGCTCGGCGAGCAGCACGGCGCGGTGGACGAGTTCGGCGTAGTCGAGGACCCCGTAGGCGTCGAGGACGTCCAGGTACTCGGCCATGAAGGAGGCGGCGGCCCGCCAGTCGGGGCGCCCGGTGCGGGCGGCGAAGGCGCCGAGCGTGCCGGGCCCCAGGCCGAGTTCGCGGCTGCGGGCGAGGACGGCGCGCACCTCGTCGGCGAAGCCGCGGGTGGTCAGGCAGGCGCGCAGTTCGTCGGGCCAGCGCACGGCGGCGCGGCCCGCGCGCTCCAGTTCGGCCTGGCCGGCGAGCAGTTCGCGCACGACGACGTCCTGCTCGGGGCCGGACAGCAGCCGCAGCGGGTCGGCGAAGAGGTCCGCGTCCTGGTGGGCGCGGACGAGGGCGTAGCAGTACGAGTGGAAGGTGGTCGCCTGCGGGGCCGCGGCGGCGCCCATGCGGGCCGCCATCCGGTCGCGCAGTTCGACGGCCGCCTTGCGGCCGAAGGTCAGGACGAGCACCCGCTCCGGGTCGGTGCCGCGCCGCACGCGCTCGGCCACGGCCTCGACGAGCGTGGTGGTCTTCCCCGTGCCCGGCCCGGCGAGCACCAGCAGCGGGCCGTCCCGGTGGTCAACCACGGCGCGCTGCCGTGCGTCCAGCTCAGGAGAAACCACGGGTCCCGGCCGGGTGCGCACCAGACGGTAGGCGCCCTGGGCGGGCTGCCGTGCCTGGTGGGCATGCGGTGAGCGGGAAGGCGGGGAGAGACTCACGTGGGTTGCCGGTCCTGGTGGTGTTGCGGGGGTGGGTGCGACGCGGTCCTCGACGCTACGCCAGGAGGCCGCCGGGGTGCAGGGCGTCCGGGGAGCCCCCGCACGCCCGTCGCGGCCTCATCCGTTCGGGTGCTGCCCCGGGACCACGGGCCCGCGGACGGTGCGCGCGGCCCCGCCGCGCGGCCCGGCTCACGTGTGCGGAGTCACATCGCCGTCCCAGCGCGCCCGGGCCATCGCCAGGCGCGGCACGTGCCCCTCGGCCTGCCGGCCCGCCTCGCGCAGCGGGGTGCCCTCGGCGCGGTAGCGGGCGAGGGCGCGCAGCTCGTGGCCGGGCAGCAGCACCCCGTCGGCGCGGACGACCCGCCACCACGGCACCGCGCCCCCGTAGAGCGCCATGACCCGCCCCACCTGCCGCGGCCCGCCCTCGCCGAGCCACTCGGCGACGTCCCCGTACGTCATCACCCGGCCGGGCGGAATCAGCTCGGCCACGGCCAGCACCCGCTCGGCATACTCGGGCAGGGTCTCCGGAAGCTCGCTCACGCGGCCCATCCTGCCGCACCCCGCCGACAACGCCCCGGGCGGACGATCACTCAGAGTGCAGTACCGCAGCGCAGGGCGTACGATCCGGAGTCCGCGCCCGCGAAATGCACCCTGATGCCCTGTTGCCCGGCCGGGCCGTGCCACCATCTTCCGGGCGGTGACTGGTGATACGAGACCAAGAAGAAGACAAGGACGAGCAACAGGGCGCGCAGCCTCGCGACGAGGCCCGCGCCCCCGGCGCGCTGCCCCCTTCCGGGGACGGCGGCTCGTACACGTACGAAGGCGGCGAGGTCCACATCGACAAGGTCTCCGGCGACGAGCCCCTGCTCCCCGCCCGCGTCCACCGCCCCGCCGACCTGGTCCGGCTCTTCCTGGGCATCCTCGGCATCGCGCTTGTGCTCGCCCTGGCCGTCTTCGCCCACTTCACCACCGCCGGGCTGGAGAGGGACATCGGCGAGAGCACCGGCCGGGCGCCCCAGCTGCTGGCGAACTTCGCGGGGCTCGCGGCCAATATCGCCATCTTCATCGTGCCCGTCGCGTTCGCCATCGAGCGGCTGATCAAACGGGACGGGCTGCGCATCGCCGACGGCGTGCTGGCCGCCGTCCTCGCGCACGGCGTCTCACTGGCCACCGATCTGTGGGTCGCCCAGGGCGCGCCCGCCTCGATCCGCGGGGCGCTCACCCAGACCTCGCCGACCGGTGGCGCCACCGACCCGGTGCACGGCTACCTGGCGCCCGTGATCGCCTACATGACGGCCGTCGGCATGTCCCGCCGCCCGCGCTGGCGGGTGGCCATGTGGGCGGTGCTGCTGCTGGACGCCTTCGCCGTGCTGGTGAACGGCTACACCACACCGTTCTCCATCGTCACCACGGTACTGATCGGCTGGACCGTGGCCTACGGCACGCTCTACGCGGTCGGCTCGCCGAACGTCAGACCGACCGGTCAGCATCTGCTCGCCGGGCTGCGGCGCGTGGGCTTCAACCCCGTCACCGCCCTGCGCACCGAGGACCCGGAGGACACCGAGCACCACGACCGGGGCCGCCGCTACATCGTCACGCTGGAGGACGGGCCACCGCTCGACGTCACCGTCGTCGACCGCGAACAGCAGGCGCAGGGCTTCTTCTACCGCGTCTGGCAGCGCCTCGCACTGCGCGGCATCACACAGCGTCGCAGCCTGCAGTCGCTGCGCCAGGCCCTGGAGCAGGAGGCCCTGCTGGCCTACGCGGCCATCGCCGCGGGCGCCAACGCGCCCCGGCTGATCGCCACCTCCGAGCTCGGCCCGGACGCCGTGATGCTCGTCTACGAGCACATCGGCGGCCGCACCCTGGACGCCATCCCGGACGAGGAGATCACCGACGAGCTGACGGCTGGCGCGTGGCAGCAGGTGCAGGCCCTGCAGTCGCGGCGCATCGCCCACCGGCGCCTCGACGGCGACGCTCTCCTGGTGGATCGTTCCGGCAATGTCGTCCTGACCGACCTGCGCGGCGGCGAGATCGCCGCGGGCGACCTGGTCCTGCGGATGGACATCGCCCAGCTGCTCACCACGCTCGGCCTGCGGGTCGGTGCCGAACGGGCCGTGGCCTCGGCCGTGGCCGTGCTGGGCCCCGACGCGGTCGCCGACAGCCTCCCTCTGCTCCAGCCGATCGCCCTCACCCGCTCCAGCCGGGCCACCCTCCGCCAGCTCGCCCGCGAGCGCGCGCAGCGCGAGCGGGACGCAGTGCTGGAGGCCTCGCGCATCGAGAAGGAGCGCAGAGCGCACGAACGCGCGGAGAAGGGCGCTGCCGTCAGCGAGCGCAAGGCGCTCAAGGCGGAGAAGAAGGCGGAGAAGCAGGCGCTCGACGTGGCGGCCGAGGAGGCCCGCGAGGAGGACCTGCTCGCGCAGATCCGCCGGCAGGTCCTGCTGATCCGCCCGCAGGCGCCGATAGAGCCGGTGCGCCTGGAGCGCATCAAGCCGCGCACCCTCATCAGCTCCATCGCGGGCGCCTTCGCCGCGTACTTCCTGCTCTCGCAGCTCGCACACGTCAAACTTGGCGACCTGGTCGCACACGCCAACTGGTACTGGGTACTGGCCGCCGCGGCCTTCTCCGCCCTGAGCTACTTCGCGGCCGCGATGAGCCTGCTGGGCTTCGTTCCGGAGAAGGTGCCCTTCGGCCGCACGGTCCTCGCCCAGGTCGCCGGCTCTTTCGTCAAACTGGTCGCCCCCGCCGCAGTGGGCGGTGTCGCCCTGAACACGCGCTTCCTGCAGCGCCAGGGGCTGCGGCCGGGGCTCGCCGTGGCGAGCGTGGGAGCGTCGCAGCTGTTCGGTCTGGCGAGCCACATCATCCTGCTGCTGACGTTCGGCTACATCACCGGCACCGAGAACACCTCGTCGCCGCTCCCCCCGTCCCGCACGGTCATCGGCGGCCTGCTCACGGCAGCGGTCCTGGTCCTGGTCGTGACGGCCATCCCGTTCCTGCGGAAGTTCGTCTCCACGCGCGTGCGCTCGCTCTTCGCGGGCGTGGTGCCGCGCATGCTGGACCTGCTGCAGCGGCCGCGGAAGCTGCTCAACGGCATCGGCGGCATGCTGCTGCTGACCGCCACGTTCGTGCTGTGTCTGGACACCTCGATCCGGGCGTTCGGCGGGGACATGAGCTACGCGAGCGTGGCCGTGGTCTTCCTCGCGGGCAACGCGCTGGGGTCGGCGGCGCCGACGCCGGGCGGCGTGGGCGCGGTGGAAGGTGTCCTCATCGGTGCGCTGACCCTGGCCGGGCTGCCCGCGGAGACGGCTGCGCCGGCCGTGCTGCTGTTCCGCCTGATGACGTTCTGGCTGCCGGTGCTGCCGGGGTGGCTGTGCTTCAACCAGCTGACGCGGAAGGGTGCGATTTAGCCTCCGGCTCGGGTCGGGTGCCGATCCGGGTGCGGGTCGGCTGTGGCTGGTCGCGCAGTTCCCCGCGCCCCTTCGGGGCGCGGTCCACAGCCGGGGCGCGCCTTGCATATGCGAGCCATATCGCCATACCGTGCCGCACATGCGCACCTACACCATCGGCCAGGCGGCCCGGCTGCTCGGCGTCAGCCCGGACACGGTGCGGCGCTGGGCCGACGCAGGACGTATACCGACACAGCGCGACGAGTCGGGCAAACGCCTCATTCCGGGTGAGCAGTTGGCGGCCTACTCGGTCTCCCTCGCCTCCGAGGCGAACAGCGAGGACGAGGCGCCGTACACCACCGCGCGCAACGCCTTCCCCGGCATCATCACCGCCGTCAAGCTCGGCGACGTCGCCGCCCAGGTGGAGATCCAGGCCGGCCCGCACCGCCTGGTCTCCCTCCTCACCCGCGAGGCCGTGGAGGAACTGGGCCTGGCCGTCGGCATGGAGGCCGTCGCCCGCATCAAGGCCACCAACGTGCACATCGACCGCGCCTGACCGGGGGGAACACCATGAACCGCACGCTCACCCGCACCGCCCTCGCAGCAGCCCTCGTCCTCCCCCTGGCAGCCTGCAGCAGCACCGGCAGCAAAAGCACGAGCACCATCACCGTCCTCGCAGCGGCCTCCCTCACCGACGTCTTCAAGCAGGCAGGGGCCGCGTACGAGAAGGAGCACCCGGACACCGAGGTGAAGTTCTCCTTCGCCGGCTCCCAGGAGCTGGCCGCCCAGGTCCGCCAGGGCGCACCGGCCGACGCGCTGGTGACCGCCGACACCAAGACGATGGACGACCTCAAGGCGCAGACCGGAACCCCCGCGGTCATCGCGAAGAACCGCCTCACCATCGCCACGGCTCCGCACAACCCCCGGCATGTCCAAGGCCTCACGGACCTCTCGCAATCCGGCCTCAAGGTCGTCCTGGCGGCACCCGAGGTCCCCGCGGGCCGCTACAGCAAGAAGATCCTGGACCAGCAGCACCTCTCCGTGAAGCCGGTCTCCCAGGAGCCCAGCGTCCGGGCCGTGCTCAGCAAGGTCTCCCTCGGAGAGGCGGACGCCGGCATCGTGTACGTCACCGACGCGACCGCGGCCAAGGGCAAGGTGGACACCGTCACGATCCCCGACGCCCAGAACGCGGTGGCCAGCTACCCGGCGGCAACGCTCAAGAACTCCAAGAACACCAAAGCGGCAGAAGACTTCGTGAAGTGGCTGAGCTCCGCCGAGGCCCGGAAACTGCTCGCGTCCGCGGGCTTCCAGAAGCCGTGAAGAAAAGAATCCCCCTCCCTCTCGGCATACCGGCCGCACTCGCGGTGACGTTTCTCCTCCTCCCCCTGGCGGGCGTCCTCGCACACGCCCCCTGGAACTCGCTCCCCTCCCGCCTCGCCTCTCACGAAGTAACGCAGGCCCTCACCCTCTCCCTTCTCGTCTCGGGCTGGGCCCTGCTGATCGCCCTGCTCCTGGGCGTCCCGCTGGCCTGGCTGCTGGCTCGCACCGACTTCCCGGGCAAATCACTGGTGCGCTGCCTGGTCATGCTCCCGATGGTGCTACCACCAACCGTCGCCGGGGTGGCCCTGCTCCAGGCGTACGGCCGCCACGGCATCCTGGGCCCGGCGCTGGCGCATTACGGCATCACCCTGCCCTTCTCCACGGCAGGCGCGGTGATGGCCTCGGCATTCGTGGCCATGCCCTTCCTCGTCATCAGCCTCGAAGGATCTCTCGCCGGCCTGCACCCCCGTTACGAGGAAACGGCAACGTCCCTGGGAGCGGCGCCACTTCGTGTCTTCCGCACGATCACGCTCCCCATGGTCCTCCCGGGCCTGTTCGCAGGAGCGGCCCTCTCCTGGGCCCGCGCCCTGGGCGAGTTCGGCGCGACGATCACCTTCGCGGGCAACCTCCCGGGCACCACACAAACCCTGCCCCTCCAGGTCTACCTGCTCCTCCAGGACGACCCGGAGGGAGCAACGGCCGTATCCCTCCTCCTCCTTGCGATAGCCACGGCAATCCTCATCACGCTCCGCGGCAGCCGGCTCAACCCGCAGACGCCGACGAAGACCGGGCGGGGCCGGGGGGCCGGGGAGGGCCCGGCAAGGGGCGTAAAGCCGTATTTGCGGCCAAGTGCGGGGCACACAACACGCGGAACGGCAACGGCCGCAAATACAGCAGCCCCGGAGGGCCCTCCCCGGCCCCCCGGCCCCGCACCCACCCCGCACCCGCTGCGCACCACGGTGACCGGCGCCGTAGAGGCGAGCCTCCACGCATCACCCGGCACAACGATCGCAGTGGTCGGCCCCAACGGCGCAGGCAAAACAACACTCCTCCGCACCCTCCTGGGCCTGACCACCCGCGCAACGGCAACCGAACTCCGCCTCGGAACCGAAGACGCATCCCACGCACCCCCACACCACCGCCGCATCGCCTGGGTCCCCCAGGACGGCGCCCTCTTCCCCCACCTGACCGCCCTCGCCAACACCGCATACGGCCTCCGCGCCCAGGGCACCCCCCGCGCCGAGGCCCACCGCGAGGCCCGGCAATGGCTGGACCGCCTCGGCGTCGGCGCCCTGGCCCACCACCGCCCGGGCCGGCTCAGCGGCGGCCAGGCCCAGCGCGTGGCCCTGGCCCGCGCCCTGGCCGCACGCCCCCGCCTGCTCCTCCTGGACGAACCCCTCGCCGCCCTCGACCAGTCGACCCGCACCCACGTGCGCCACACCCTGCGCACCCACCTCGCAGACTTCCCGGGCGTGTGCCTCCTCGTCACCCACGACCCGGTGGAAGCCGTGTCGCTCGCGAGCCACGTCCTCGTCCTGGAGAACGGCCGCACCGTCCAGTACGCCACCCCCACCGACCTCACCCGCCGCCCCCGCTCCCCCTGGGTGGCCCGCATGCTGGGCCGCAACGCCTGGCCCGGCCGGACCACCGCCGACGGCGACGGCACCGTGCTCCTCGACGACGGCGCCCGCCTCACCACGGCGGAGCCGCCCCCCGCCGCAACGACGGGCCTCGCGGTCGTACCCCCCGAAGCGGTGTCCCTGCACACCACCCGCCCCACCGGCAGCCCCCGCAACATCTGGCAGGGCAAGGTCCGTGAGATCACCGCCCAGGGCGGCCGTCTCCGCGTCCTGGTCGAGGGCACGGACGGAGCCCCGGAGACCGTCGCCGAGATCACCCCGTCGGCCGCGGCGGACCTCGCCCTGGCCGAGGGCACCCCGGTCTGGGCGAGCATCAAGGCCACGGAAGCGGCATTCATCCCCCTGTAACCCGTACGCCCCGTAACCCGTACGCCCCGCACCACGCGCGCCCCGGCGGCACCCCGCAGACGATGGCAGTCAGCCAACGTCAGCCCCGGGAGGCACCGCCGTGCCGAGAGCAACGAGAGCCGCACAAGCCACGAGATCCACACGATCCATACGAACCGGCAGCCTGCTCTCGGCCGCCCTGCTGACGCTCACGGCGGCAGCCGCGACGGGCTGCTCGAACGGCGACGCCGCAGACCGCCGACAGACGGCCGCCACCGCGGGCGGCACCCCCCGCAACGCCCAGGACCCCAAGCTGGACTGGAAGACGTGCCCGCCCCCGAGCGCCGGCGAGGACAACGGCGGGGCGGCCAGAACCCCGGGCCGCGACTGGGAGTGCGCAACCCTGCGCGCGCCCCTGGACTACGCGCACCCCGACGGCGAGAAGATCGGCATCGCCATGATCCGGGCGAAGGCCACCGACCCCGCGCACCGCATCGGTTCGCTCGTCTTCAACTTCGGCGGCCCGGGCGGCTCGGGCGTCACGACCCTCCCCGCGTTCGCGGAGGACTACCGGAATCTGCGCACCCGTTACGACCTGGTGAGCTTCGACCCCCGCGGGGTCGGCCGCAGCACCGGCGTCCGCTGCCTGGACGACAAGGAGCTGGACGCGTACTACGCGGCGGACTCCGCACCGGCGACCAAGGCCGAACAGACGGCCCTCGTCGGCCGCGTCGAGGCCTACGCGGCCGCCTGCCGCCAGCACTCCGGAAAGGTCCTCCCGTACGTCGGGACGACGAACGCCGCCCGCGACATGGACCTGATGCGGCAGGTGCTCGGCGACGACAAACTGCACTACTTCGGCGTCTCCTACGGGACCGAACTCGGCGGCGTCTACGCCCACTTGTACCCCAAGAACGTCGGACGGGCGCTCCTCGACGCGGTGGTCGACCCGTCGAGCGACCCGGTGCAGAGCGCCCTCGCCCAGGCCCGCGGCTTCCAGCTGGCCCTCGGCAACTACATGGCGGCGTGCCCGCAGACCTCCGACAACTGCCCGACGGAACGCTCGATCACCGACCTCCTCGACCGGCTCGGCAAACAGCCGATCCCGGCAGCAGGCGGCACCGGCACCGGTTCCCCCACGGGCGGCACCGGCGGAGCCGCCGGCCGCGAGCTGACGCGCTCGCTGGCGACGAGCGGCATCGCCCAGGCCCTGTACTCCAAGGACTTCTGGGAGTACCTCACCGAGGGTGTCGAAGACGCCGAGAACGGCGACGGAAGGATCCTGCTCTCCCTCGCGGACTCCATGAACGGCCGCGGCCAGGACGGCCATTACAGTTCGCTCCAGGCCTCCCTCAACGCGGTCACCTGCGCGGACTTCGCCCAGCGCTACACGGCGGAGGACATCGAGCCGAAGGTGGCGGAGTTCCGCAAGGCGTCGTCGGTCTTCGGCGACTTCATGGCGTGGAGCCTCCTGCAGTGCACCGGCTGGCCCGTCAAGGGCGAGTGGCAGACGCCGGACGTGAGCGCGAAGGGTGCCGCACCCATGCTCGTGGTCGGCAACACCGGTGACCCGGCGACCCCTTATGAGGGAGCGCGCACGATGGCACGGGAGCTGGGCGAGGGCGTCGGAATCGAGATGACGTACCGGGGCCAGGGGCACGGGGCGTACGACAGCGGCAACCCCTGCGTCAAAGGTGCGGCAGACGCGTATCTCCTGGACGGTAAGGTCCCGGAGCCCAACAAGGTGTGTTCATAGCACCCATAGCAGATCACACCGGTAATACGAACTGCACCGGCTCGAATGTCAGTGGCCCGCACTACGATCGCCCGCACAGAAGTTCCGTACGCGGACGGCGCGTTGCGGACCGAGCACGGGGCGGGGGGATCGAAGTGTCGAACGACAGCAGTACGTTACGGACCACCGCCGGGCGCACCGGCGATCCCGGCCACAGGGCCCGGGTGTTCACCGGCGCCCTGGCCATCGCGGCCCTGCTGGCCGCCCTGATGGCGTTCTGGCAGGCGGAGTTCGGGCCGCCGGCGAGGTCCTCGTACTGCTGGGGCACCTGGCCGGAGGACGGCGGACCGTTCCGCAGCGGCGACCACGACCGCTCGGCGCAGGAGAGCGCCCCCGCCCCCGGGCGCCCGTACGGCACGTGCACGCTGAGCTGGCGCGGCGGCCGGGGCGCCGGGGCGTACCGGCAGCGGCTCGACGTGCGGTACGGGACGGGCCCACGGGAGGCGGAGGCCCGCCGCGCCTGGCTCTCGGGGCTGCTGGTGGGCGGGGACAGTGCGCTCCCGGACGGCCTGCCCGGCTTCGTGGCCGCCGGCTCCGGCACGCTGGTGCTGCCCCCGTCGTGCGACGTGGACGGCCGCCCGTCGGTGGTGACGGTGACGAGCTCGTTCCGCGATGCGAACGGATCGGACGGGTCGGACGGGTCGGACGGAACAGGCGACCGTCCCGGCTTCCCGGACGACTCCTCCCCCGCCCGCACGGGCAGCCTGCTGGTGGATGCGGCCAACAGGGCGGTGCGGGCGTCGCATTGCGCCCCGGCGCCGGTCGTGCAGCCGCAGCACGCGCCGCCCAGCTGGGTGCGGGTGTCGGCGGGCGGCCCGGCGGAGCAGTGCGCGATACCGGGGCTGACGGTGGCGGCTGCGGACTCCGTCCGGCTGACGGACACGGTGGGCAGCGTCGGGGACGACTTCCAGACGTGTGCGGTCGCCGCCGACGACCGGTGGGCGGCACGCTTCGCCATGATCGCCCGGCCGCGGGTCGTCGCCCTCTTCGACGGCCTCGCCGGGGACGGCCCGCCCGCGCCGGGGTGGCGTGCGCACGGCCGGATCGAGGCGTCCGGCGCGCTGATACAGGCGGACTGCGCGGGCCGTCCGACGGTCTTCACCATGCGGACCGGTCCCGGCCGTTCGCGCACCCGGCTCGACGACGCGCGCGCGGTGTTCCCGGACTTCGTCGACGCGGTGGGCCGGCGCATCGGGTGTGCGCCGCTGCACACGGGCCGTACCGGGCACGCGGAGTGACGGCGGGAGCGGATCGCGCCCCGCCGCGCTCCCCCGCGCGCGCCTGTACCCCGAGTCCGGCGCGGGCGATTCCTCCGTAGAGTCGGTGAAATGAGTACCGCACGGCCCCGGGCCACCGCCCTCGCCTCCGCCGCCCTCGCGCTCGCCCTGACCGCCACCGCCACCGCGTGCGGCGGGAGCAGCGGCGATGCCGGGTCCGGCGCCGACGCCAAACAGTCGTCCGCGGGCGGCGCCGCCCTGCGCTGGACGGCCTGCGACGCCCCCACGGCCGCCCAGGGCGGCGGCAGGGCGCCCGGCAAGGGGTGGGAGTGCGCAAAGCTGCCCGTACCGCTGGACTATGCGAAGCCGGACGGGGAGCGGATCGACCTCGCCCTGATCCGGGCCAGGGCGCTGGACGCCAAGCACCGCATCGGCTCACTGGTGTTCAACTTCGGCGGCCCGGGCGGCTCGGGGGTCGCGACGCTGCCGGGCCTGGCCGACAGCTACGCCAAACTCCGGCAGCGCTACGACCTGGTGAGCTTCGACCCGCGCGGGGTCGGTGAGAGCGCGGGCGTGCAGTGCCAGAGCGACAAGGAGACGGACGCGGCCAACGAGATCGACGCGACACCGGGGGACGACGCCGCGGTCCGCACGTACCTGGCGGCGAACAAGGCCTACATCGACGCGTGCGCCAAGAACTCCGGCAAGGTCCTGCCGTACGTGGACACCGTCAGCGCCGCCCGGGACATGGACCGGATCCGGGCCTCCGTGGGCGACGACAAGCTGCACTACTTCGGCATCTCCTACGGCACCGAACTCGGCGGGGTATACGCCCACTTGTACCCGCAGAACGTCGGGCGCGCGGTACTGGACGCGGTCGTCGACCCCACACAGGACCCCCTGCAGGGGAACCTCGCCCAGTCCAAGGGGTTCCAACTCGCCCTGGACGACTACGAGAAGGACTGTTCCTCCCGGTCGTCGTCCTGCCCCGGCATGGACGACATCACCGCGCTGCTCAAGCGGCTCGACACGCAGCCGCTGCCGACGGCGCAGGGGCGCAGGCTCACCCAGGACGAGGCGGTCAACGGCATCGCCGCCGCGCTCTATACCAAGGACACCTGGAAATACCTCACGGCCGGCCTGGAGGAGGCCCTGCAGAAGGGCACCGGCAACACCCTGCTGCTGCTCTTCGACTCGATCAACGGCCGCTCGCCCGACGGCCACTACTCCAACCTCCAGCCGGCCAACCGGGCCGTGTCCTGCGTGGACGAGGAGCAGCGCTACACGGTCGACGACGTGAAGGCGCACCTGGCCGAATTCCGGTCCGCCTCACCGGTGTTCGGGGAGTCGGCGGCATGGTCGCTGATCTCGTGCACCGGGTGGCCGGTGAAGGGGAAGGCGAAGACGCCGGAGGTCGGCGCGAAGGGCGCGGCGCCGATCGTGGTGGTCGGCAACACCGGGGACCCGGCGACCCCGTACGCCGGTGCGGGGCGGATGGCCTCGGCACTCGGCTCCGGGGTGGGCATCGAGGTGACGTACCGGGGCGAGGGTCACGGGGCGTACAACACGGGGGATCCGTGCATGACGCGGCTCGTTGACGCCTATTTGCTGGAGGGCGCGGTGCCGAAGGAGGGGGTGACGTGCGGGTAGCTTGTGGTTGCTCGCGCAGTTCCCCGCGCCCCTGACGGGGCGCGGGGCCCCGCTCAGTACACCGGCTTCTCGGGCTCGATCTGGTTGACCCAGCCGATGACGCCGCCGCCCACATGAACCGCGTCGGCGAACCCGGCGGACTTCAGGACCGCCAGAACCTCCGCGGAGCGGACACCCGTCTTGCAATGCAGAACAATCCGCTTGTCCTGCGGCAGGTCCTGGAGGGCGGTGCCCATCAGGAACTCGTTCTTCGGGACGAGGCGCGCGCCGGGGATGGAGACGATCTCGTACTCGTTCGGCTCGCGGACATCGATGATGTCGATGTTCTCGCCGTCGTCGATCCACTCCTTGAGCTGCTTCGGCGTGATCGTCGAACCCGCCGCGGCCTCCTGGGCCTCCTCGGAGACGACGCCGCAGAACGCCTCGTAGTCGATCAGTTCCCTGACGGTCGCGTTGGGGCCGCAGACCGCGCAGTCGGGGTCCTTGCGGACCTTGACCTGCCGGTAGGTCATCTCCAGTGCGTCGTAGATCATCAGACGGCCGACCAGCGGATCGCCGATCCCGGCGAGCAGCTTGATGGCCTCGTTGACCTGGATCGAGCCGATCGAGGCGCACAGCACGCCGAGCACGCCGCCCTCGGCGCAGGAGGGCACCATGCCGGGCGGCGGGGGCTCGGGGTACAGGCAGCGGTAGCAGGGGCCGTGCTCGGACCAGAACACCGAGGCCTGGCCGTCGAAGCGGTAGATCGAACCCCACACGTACGGCTTGCCCAGCAGCACGCACGCGTCGTTGACCAGGTAGCGGGTGGCGAAGTTGTCCGTGCCGTCCACGATCAGGTCGTACTGGGAGAAGATGTCCATGACGTTGTCCGCCTCCAGGCGGCCTTCATGGAGCACCACGTTCACATACGGGTTGATGCCCAGCACGCTCTCGCGCGCGGAGACGGCCTTGGGGCGGCCGATGTCGGACTGGGAGTGGATGATCTGGCGCTGCAGGTTCGACTCGTCGACCTCGTCGAACTCCACGATGCCCAGGGTGCCCACGCCCGCCGCCGCCAGGTACATCAGCGCGGGCGAGCCGAGACCGCCCGCTCCCACGCACAGCACCTTGGCATTCTTCAAGCGCTTCTGCCCCGCCATCCCCACATCCGGGATGATCAGGTGACGCGAATACCTGCGAACCTCGTCAACGCTGAGCTCGGCAGCCGGCTCAACCAAAGGTGGCAGCGACACGGGAACTCCGTAGGTCGGTCGGACATGCGGCTACGTCCCCGCGGAACGCGGGGCGTACGTTCCCGTAACACTGCCACGCCCGGTCTCATTCCGAGACACCAGGTCCGATGCGCGAGACGAACTCGTCCCAGTAGCCGGGCAGGGACTCCCAGGGGTCCACGCGCACGAAGGTGAGCGGGGCCGCCCGCCCCGCGCGGCCCGCCCGGTGGGCCCGGCCCGTCCGGCTCGCGTGGCTCGTGCGGTCCGTGAAGAAGACCGTGCCCGCGCCCTGCCAGCGGGCTATCCGCATCGCCTCGTCCAGGTGCGACCGGGGCACCCCGTACACGAGGTGGCAGAAGCGCTCGGGCGGATGGTCGGCGGTCCACTCGGCGACCTGCGACCAGCGGTAGGCGGACCAGGAGCCCGCGAAGGTCACCAACTGGTCGGCGAGGGAGACGTATCCGGGACAGGGGTGGGTGCCCTGGAGCAGGACGAGGTGGGTGCCGTCGCGCAGCGTGCGCAGGGCGCCGGCGGCGCGGCGGGTCTCCTTCAGGCCCGCCGCGTCGGCCGGGCAGCGGCCCAGCGCGAATCCGTCGACCTTGTACCAGTTGAGGAAGCGCTGTGCGTCCGACAGGAGTTCACCGAGGGGACGCGTGCCGGAGGCCAGGTCCAGGTGGCCGAGGAGCCGCACGCCCGCCTCCCGCAGCGGGGCGGCGGCCGCGCGCCAGCACGGGTCCGGGCGACTGCCGGGGCCGCCGCCCGCGCCCCCGAGCACCACCCAGTCCAGCGGCAGGCCGGCGCGCTGCAGGCCGCCCCACTCGGCGGGCGCGACCAGCGGGTGCGCGAAGCCGGGGACGCCCAGCCGCAGCGGGGCCTTGCCGGTGGCCAGGAAACGGCGGTGCCCGGAGGTCAGATGCGACACGCGGCCTCCATCCAGATGTCGGCCAGCGACTCCTCCAGGCCGATCCGGGGGCGCCAGCCCAGCCGGTCGCGGGCGGTGCGCACGTCGGCCTGCTGCCAGGCGCCGCAGCCGTCCGGGTAGGGGTAGGCGGGCGGGCTGCCCAGGTGCGGGTCGTCCAGTTCGTGCAGGGCGCCGCCGAAGCCCGCCACCCGGGCCAGCAGGGTGGCCGCGTCCCGCAGCCGCACCGCGCGGCCGGTACCGATGTTGACGGCGCCCTGGGCGGCGGACAGGGACGCGGCGTGCACGGCGCGGGCGATGTCGCGCACGTCGACGAAGTCCCGCTGCACGCCCAGGCCGGTGAGCTTGAGCTCGTTGTCCCCGTTCTGCATGGCGCGCCGCATGGCCTCCGCGAGCCGGCCCAGCGGGGAGCCGGCCGGGGTGCCGGGGCCGACGGGCGAGAAGACCCGGAGCACGATGGCGTCCAGGCCGGAGCCCAGCACCAGTTCGGTGGCGGCGAGCTTGCTGACGCCGTACGGGCCGCCCGGGCGCGGGACGGCGTCCTCCGCGGTGGAGGAGCCGGGCTGGGAGGGCCCGTACTCGGAGGAGCAGCCCAGCTGGACCAGGCGGGCGCCGCACCCGCTGCGGCGCAGCGACTCGCAGACGGTGGCGACGGCGACGGTGTTGTGGCGGGCCAGTTCGCGGGCGCCGCCGCGGGTGGCACCGGCGCAGTTGATGACGACGCCGGGATGCACGGCGTTGAGGAAGCGGGTGAGCGCTCCGGGGCTGCCGCTGGCCAGGTCGAAACGGACGTCCGCGTCGTCGCCGCGGCCGAGTGCGGTGAGCTGGACGGCGGGGTCGGCGAGCAACCGGTCGGCCACGAAACGGCCGAGGTAGCCGTTGGCACCGAGCAACAGGACCCTCATCGGTGTTGCCCTCGCTCTCGCACGCTGCGGTGGGGGTGGACGGTCATGTTCCTTGCTCCTCTGAGTGGACGGAGGCCCGGGACAGGGCGGGGACGGCGTGGACCAGCAGGGCGAGGGCCGGCAGGACGCACGCGACGAGCGGTATGGCGACGGGCGTGCAGGCGCCGGCCGCCCAGCGCACCGGCCATCCGAGGGCGTCACAGCCCGGCAGGCGCGCGGCGAGGAGTGCGCACAGCGGTACGGCCTGGGCCGCACCGGCTGCGAGGGTGGCGTGGAGGGCCGCCCGGGTCTGCCCGTACGAGGCGAGCAGGCGGGCGAGGAAGAGCAGCCCGCCGAGGGCCGCGACGAGGGTGTAGGCGGGGACGGGCGCGGGGCCGGCCGGCCCTGCGGTCCCGTCGGGCAGGGCCGAGCGGGCCGACCACAGGAAGAGCAGCAGCGTGCCGAGGTGGAGCACGACGGCCGTCAGCAGTGCCGGCCGTACGCGGGCGCCGAACTCCTTCAGGCTGCGGCTGGTCCGTACGGCCCGGCGGGCCCGGCCGGCGAACCAGTGGGCGCAGCAGGCCGCGGGCACGACGGCGCACGCGAGGGCGAGCCCGGCGGGTGCGGCGGCGGCGAGCAGGGCGTGCACGCCGGTGCCGCGTCCGCCGTGCAGCAGCACGGTGAGCGTGCGGTCGCCGGCGAGCCCGGAGGCGAGCAGCCACAGCGAGGCCAGGGTGCCGCCTGCGCCCCGGCCGCGGCGCAGGGCCGCGCACCGGCCGCGCGGGTGTTCCCGTGCGGCCGGTGGTTCCGCGTCCGGGTCGTCCGGGCCCGGCTGTTCGCCGTGTTCCACGCGCGCGTGGAGCTCCTCGGCCAGGGAGAAGACGTCGCGGTGCCGGTACTCGGCGGCCTCGCGGTCGCCGATGCCGCGCACCTCCAGGCCCGCGGCGATCTCCCAGGGGTCGACGGCACCGGCGCACAGGACGCGGTGCCGCTGGAGGAGCGTCTTCACCGGGTCGGCCGGTGCGTCGGCTATGCCGACGGGGGTGGGAGCGCTCCCGTCGCGGAGCGAAGTGGTCATGAGCGGCCCGCCCAGGTGGGCGAGGCGGAGCGGGGGGAGCGGGTGAGCGGCGTCCGGTCGCCGGCGGCGTGGGCGAAGGGGACGGACGGGTCGGGGGCGGGGTGCTGGACCGGGGTGCGGGAGAGGGCTTCGAGGTAGAGGGCGCCGAAGGCGGCGACGTTCTGTTCGTCGGTGAAGAGTTCCAGCGCCCGGGCGCGGGCGGCGGCGCCCAGCCGGGCCCGGCGCGCGGGGTCGTGCAGCAGGGCGAGGCAGGCCTCGGCGAGGGCGCCGGGGTCGCGCGGGGGGACGACCAGGCCGGTGCCGCCGATGACTTCGCGGACGGCGCCGGTGTCCGGGGAGACGGTGGCGCGGCCGCAGAACATGGCCTCCGCGAGGGCGGCGGGGAAGCCGTCGGCCGTGCCGGCCAGGAGCACCACGGCGGCCGTCGCGAAGACGTCGGGGCCGCCGTTCCTGCCGTGGGTGACGCCCTCGGCGGCCGGTGCGTCCTCCGCCGGGTCGCCGACGACGTGCAGCCGCACGCCCGGTTCGGCCTCGCGCAGGGCGGCGAGGGCGTCCCACAGGCGGGGTTCGGGCGGGCCGCCGACCCAGACCAGGTCGGGGGCGTCGCCGCCGGGGTCCGGGGCGCCCTCGCCGACCTCCTCGTAGAGGCTCGCGTCCATGCCGGGGTAGACGGTGCGCAGCCGGGCCCGGTCGGCGCCGCAGCGCTCCTGCCAGCGGCGGGCCTGTCCGTCGCCGGAGGTGACGAGCGCGGCCCGGTCGTAGACGTGGGCGGCGAGCAGCCGGTGGAAGGAGGCCAGCAGGGTGCGGACGGACGAAGAGGATCCGGCGGGTCCGGCGGGGCCGTCGAGGTAGTACTCGCGGAGGCCGACCTCGTACTCGGTGACGAGCAGGGGGGTGCCGAAGAAGCGTTTGGCCAGCAGGCCCGGGAGGGCGGCGGGCCCGGCGGAGGTGGCGTGGCAGAGGTCGACGCCGGACAGGCCGCGGTCGCCGTCGGCGGTGCCGTACCAGTCGAGGGAGAGCGGTCTGAGGGCGCGCTCCAGGAGGCCGGAGACGGCGAGCAGGTCGGTGACGCGGGCCCCGTAGGCGGCGGGTTGTGCGCCGGGCGCGCGGCAGGCGTTCTCCAGGGCTCGCAGGGCCTGTTCGGAGCGGAGGGCGGCGGCGAGCCCGCCCTCGTCGCGGGCGAGGTCGGCGAGGCCGCCCAGGCCGTCGGCGAAACGGTACGCCTGGTCGCCCGGCAGGGTGATCGCCGCCGCCAGGTCGCCGAAGTGGGTGCCGAAGCGCCGCCGTTGTTCGCGGCCGTACGCGCCGTAGGCGCGCCCGGCGCACCCCGGCGCGGGGCCGCCCCACAGGGGTGCCGCTCTGACCCGCCGGACGTTGCCCGGCAGCGCGTGCCAACCGCTGTCCTCCTGGCGGGCGCTGCGGCTCAGTGCGTAGAGCTCGAAGTCGTGCTGGCCGAGTCCCCGGACCAGCCGGTCGCACCACTCCCCGCCGTCGCCCCCGGCATACGGATACCCGCCCTCGGAAAGCAGTCCCACACGCACGTGCGCACCCCCGCCTCTCCTTCGTGGCCCTGTCGGAAGCCACCGCCGAACGGCAGCGGGAGCACGCTATGCGGGCTGCACGGTGGCGCGATGGACGGTTGTCCGTCGCGCCACCGGAAGGGGTGAACGGGAGTGACTTTCGGGCAGACGGGACGTTGCGGCGCGCTATGCGGGAGCGCCCTGCAGAGCCGTCCCGTCCTCGGTGCCGAGCCGGGGAACGGCGGCCAGCAGACTCCGGGTGTAGGCGTGCCGGGGGTGCTCGTAGACGGCGTCGGCCGGGCCCTCCTCGACGATCCGGCCGCCCTGCATCACGACCAGCCGGTCGCTGACCTGACGGACCACGGCGAGGTCGTGCGCGATGAAGACCAGTGCCAGTCCGAGGTCGCGCTGCAACTCGCCCAGCAGGCGCACGACCTGAGCCTGTGTCGTCACGTCGAGCGCGGAGACGGGCTCGTCGCAGACGATCAGCTTCGGCTCGGGGGCGAGGGCCCGGGCGATGCCGACGCGCTGCCGCTGTCCGCCGCTGAACTCGTGCGGGTAGCGGTGGTAGGCGTCCGGGTCGAGTCCGACGCGTTCGAGGAGTTCGCGGACGCGCGCCACGATCGCCGCGTCGTCCAGCTTCCCGGCGGCGCGGAGCGGGTCGGCGATGGACTCGCCGATGCTGCGGCGGGGGTTGAGCGAGGAGACCGGGTCCTGGAAGACCATCTGCAGTTCGCTGCGGAAGGGGCGCAGTTCGCGCTCCTTGAGGCCGCCGATGGTGCGGCCCCGGTAGCGCAGTTCGCCGCCGGTGGGCTCCAGGAGGCGCACCAGCATCCGCCCGAGCGTGGTCTTGCCGCTGCCGGACTCGCCGACGACGCCGACCGTCTCGCCGGCCCGCACGGTCAGCGTGATGTCGTCGACGGCGGTCACGGTGTGCCGGCCGCGCCCGAACTCCCGGCGCAGGCCGGTGGCTTCGAGGAGGACGGGGTCGTCGGTGGCCGGAACCGGTTCCGCCGATCGGCGGACGTTTATCCGCGGGACGGCCGCCAACAGGGCGCGCGTATAAGGCTCGCGCGGTGTCTCCAGCACGTCGCGCACCGGTCCGTGCTCGACGGCCCGCCCGTCCTTCATCACGAGCAGGTCGTCGACGCTGCCGGCGGCCACGCCCAGGTCGTGGGTGACCAGGATCAGGCCCATGCCGGTCTCGGCCCGCAACTCGCCCAGCAGGCCCAGGATCTGGGCCTGGACGGTGACGTCCAGGGCGGTGGTGGGCTCGTCGGCGACGAGCAGCCGGGGCTCGCAGGCGAGGGCCATGGCGATGAGGGCGCGCTGGCGCATGCCGCCGCTGAACTCGTGCGGGCGGGAGCGGGCGCGGCGGGCCGCGTCCGGGATGCCGACGCGGTCGAGCACCTCGGCGGCGCGCTCGCGGGCGGCGCGGCGCGAGGCCCCGGGCCGGTGGACCCGGTACACCTCGGCGATCTGGTCGCCGACGGCCTGGTAGGGGTCGAGCGAGGACAGCGGGTCCTGGAAGACCATGGCCGCGACGCCGCCGCGGATGCTGCGCAGCCCGGCCTCGTCCGCGGCCTGCACGTCGTGGCCCGCGACCTGCACGGACCCGGTGACCTGCGCCCCGGTGCCGCGGTGCAGGCCCAGCAGGGCGTAGGCGGCGGTGCTCTTGCCGGAGCCGGACTCGCCGACGATGCCGAGCGCGCCGCCGGGCGCGAGCGCGAAGGAGAGCCCGTCCACGGCCCGGACGGGGGTGCCCCCGGCGGGGAAGGTGACGGAGAGGTCCGTCACGGAGACCAGCGGCGTCATCGCAGGGCCACCCTTCGGTCGGCGACGGCGTAGAGCACGTCGGCCACGATGTTGGCGAGCACCACGGCGGTGCCGGTGACCATCACCACGGCGACGACGACGGGGATGTCGATGGTCTGCGTGGAGTGGACGAGGAGCTGTCCGAGCCCGGGGAGGCCGAAGAGCGACTCGGTGAGCACCGCGTTGCCGAACATCGAGCCGAGGTCGACGGCGGTCAGCGCGATGACGGGCGGCAGGGCGCCGCGCAGGGCGTGCCGTCCGACGACCGCCCGCTCGGTCAGTCCGTAGGCGCGGAAGGTGCGGACGTGGTCCTCTGCGAGGGTCTCCAGCATCGAACTGCGCGTGAGCCGGGCGTATTTGGCGGACTCCAGCAGGGCGAGCGCGGACCAGGGCAGTACCAGGTTCCAGGCCCACTGCTCCGGGTCGTCGCCGAACGGGACGTAGGTGGGGAACGGCAGCCACTCGAGATAGACGCAGAACAGCATCAGCAGCCCGAGTCCCGTGATGAACACGGGCGTTGCCGTGCCCGCGAGCGTCAGCCAGGTCAGCACGCGCTCGGTCGCCCCACCGCGGCGCAGCGCGGAGAGCAGGCCGGTGCCGATACCGAGCAGCAGCCACAGCACCATCGCGCCGAGGGCGAGGGAGGCGGTGACGGGCAGCCGTTCGGCGAGCAGGTCGGTCACCAGCTGGTTGCTCTGGTACGACTGCCCGAAGCAGGGCGCCGTGCAGTGCAGCACGCCGGTGCCGGTGGAGTAGTCGTGCCCGGCGACGAGCCCCTGCAGGAAGTGCCAGTACTGGAGGTAGAAGGGGTCGTCGAGGCTCAGCTGCTCACGGACCTGGCGGAGCTGCTCGGGGTTGCAGCGGGGTCCGCAGGCCAGGCGCGCGGGGTCGCCGGGGGCGATGTAGAACGTCGCGTAGACGACGAGGGAGAGCACGAGGACGACGGCGAGCGCGCCGAGCGCGCGGCGCAGGAAGTAGCCGACGAGGCCGTTCACGCGGCGCCTCCTTCAAGGGACTTGCTTCTGTTCTTCCGGCCCTTCCTGCCGACGCGCAGCCGCGAGGCCTCGCGCGGGTCCAGTGCGGCCCGTACGCCGTCGCCGAGCACGGTGAAGGCGAGCACGGTGACGAACAGCAGCAGCGAGGGCAGCAGGACGTACATCGGGTCGGCGCGGAACCACATGGTGGCGCTGGACAGCATCTGTCCCCAGGAGGGTGTGGGGGGCTTGATGCCGACGCCCAGGAAGGACAGGCCCGCTTCGATGACGACGTTGGCGGGCAGCAGGATGGCCGCGTAGGTGATGACGGGTGCGGCGAGTGCGGGCAGCAGTTCGCGCCGGGCGACGCGCCAGGGCGAACCGCCGGTCAGCCGCGCTGCGGCGACGTAGTCAAGTTTTTTCAGTCCGAGCGTCTGGGCGCGCACGAGCCGTGCGGTGGAGCCCCAGTTGAGCAGTCCGATGACGACGATCAGCAGGACCGGCCGCGGGAAGTCGGACGGCACGACGGCGAACAGGGCGATGGTGAACACCAGGGAGGGCATGGCGACCATCACGTCGGTGAGGTGGCTGAGGACGCTGTCGAGCAGCCGGTTGCCGAGGGCGGCGGCCAGGCCGACGGCGACGCCGATCAGCACCTGGACGACCGTGGCACCGAGGGCGACGAACAGCGAGACGCGGGCGCCGTAGAGGATCCGGGCGAACAGGTCGCGTCCGGTGCCCGGTTCGACGCCCAGCCAGTGCTCGGCACCGGCGCCGCCGAAGGAGCCGAGCGGCACGCCGCCGCGGGCGGAGTCGACGAGGGTGTCGTGGTAGGTGACGGGGTCCTGGCCCTCCAGCGCGGCCAGCAGCGGTGCGCCGAGGGCGAGGAGGACGAGCAGGCCCAGCACGGCGGCGGCCGCGAGCGCGCTCTTGCGCGCGCGCAGCCGCCGCCACACCTGCCGGGCGCCGGAGACGGGGGCGGCCGCCTCCGGCTGCGGGGTGGCGAGGGTGTCCGTCACTTGACCGCGACCTGCGAGACGTCGAGGACACCGGTCCAGTCGCTGATGACGACGTTCTTGACGTCCTTGCCGTACAGCCGCTTGTAGACGGGGTGGAACAGCGGGACGGTCAGGGCCTGTTCGCCGATGGTGCGGTCGAGGGCGCCCCAGCGCTGTGCGGCGGCTTCATGGTCGGTGATCTTGTTGATCGCGTCGATCTCGTCGTTGACCTTGGCGTCGTCCAGGCGCGCGGTGTTGAAGTTGGCGCCGTCCTTCACGATCTGCCGCCCGTCGAAGATGGGCGCGAGGAACGGTCCGCCGGACGGCCAGTCGGCACCCCAGTGGGCGAGGAAGAGGCCGGGCTGGTCCTTGAAGCTGTGGACCTTCTGGTCGTAGTCGTTGAACTCGAGGCCCTCGAGCTTGACCGTGATGCCCGCGTCCTTGAGCGCGGCCTGCAGGGCCGTGGCGATCTCGGGGCTGGTCTCGAAGTCCTGGGCGGTGGAATGGGTGAGCGTGATCTCCAGGCCGTTGTCGTAACCGGCCTCCTTCAGCAGCTCCTTGGCCTTGGCCGCGTTGCCCTTGTCGCCTGCCGGGAAGTGGTCGTAGGGCGTGTAGCCGAAGGACTTCTGGTTCGGCAGGAAGGTGGTCGCGGGCTCGGCGAGCGCGGAGCCGCCGGCGGCGTTGACGACGCTGGTGCGGTTGACGGCGTAGGCGACGGCCTGGCGCACCTTCGGGTTGTCGAAGGGCTTCACTTCCGGGTTGAACGCCAGGTAGTTCGTGTAGCCGAAGTGGCCGGTGCCGACCCGGTCGGCGAGCTTCTTGTCGTTGCCGACCTGGGCGAGTTCGGCGGGGCCGAGGTTGGTGTCGGTGGTCACCGCGGCGGCGTCGGGGCCGGCGCCGGTCGAGAGCCGCTGGTTGATGACGGCGGAGGAGAGGCCGGACTTCACCTCGATCCGGTCGGGGTAGGCGTGGCGCTCCTTGTCGGAGTCCTCCGACCAGTGGGGGTTGCGCTCCAGCTGCAGCTGCTCGCCGTCGTTGGTGTTCTTGACGACCTTGTACGGGCCCGAGGAGACGGGGTGTTCGGCGTACTTGGCGCCGGTGTCCTTGTCCTTGGGGACGGGCGCGAACTGGGTGGAGGTGGCGAAGTAGGGGAAGTCGCCCTCGGACTTGCGCAGGTGGAAGACGATGGTCTTCGCGTCCGGCGTCTCGATGGAGTCCAGGCCCTTCTTCTCCTTGTACGGGCCCTGGTAGTCCTCGCCGCCGACGAGCCAGTCGCGCAAGTAGGGGGCGCCGCCGGAGAGTTCGGGGGCGAAGGAGCGCTCGACGCCGTACTTGATGTCGGCGCTGGTGATCGGGGTGCCGTCCTCGTAGGCGAGCCCGTCCTTGAGCCGGTACGTCCAGACCTTGGCGTCGTCGCTCGGCGTGCCGGTGTCGGTGGCGAGGTCGGGGACGACCTTGGTGCCCTCGGTGCCGTTGGCGCGGTGGCGGGTGGTGAGGGTGCGGAAGACGAGGGAGGGGATGTTGCCGCCGCCGGAGGTGTAGAGGCGGGCGGGGTCGAACTTGTTCTGCGGCTGTCTGTTGAGGACGGTGAGGGTGCCGCCCTTCTTCGGGGCCGCACCGGCATCGTTCTCGGCGCCGCCGCCGTCCTTCGGGCCGCAGGCCGCCGCGCCTCCGATCAGGACCACGCTGACGGCGGCCGCGGCCACGCGGCGGGATATGACGGATATATGAGGCATGACGAAGGAAGCCTTTCGCGGGTGGGCGAGGAAGGGCGAATGCAGGGAACACCCACGGAAGGCGGTTGGGAAGAAGGAGCGCACGGGAGCGCACGGACCGCCCCCGGGGAAAGGGGGAAGGCGGTCTCAGCGACAGAGGATGTCGGCGACTGCGTGCGCGGCCACGCCGATGAGAGCCAGCTCATAGCCGGCGTTCTCGGAGGCGTGGTGGTGCGGCATGGGAAGAAGACTGGTTGAAATCCGGCCAACCTGCAAAGCCGTCTCACCACGAGAGACGGCAGATCTCACTTTGCGGTCACGGGTAGCGCCCCGTAAGGGGCGCGGGGAACTGCGCGACCAGCCACGACGGCCCTGCAGCCGACGCACCACCCCGGGGGTCCGGGGCGAAGCCCCGAGAACCTCGGC